>NZ_JBHUUW010000014.1:0-168031 GCF_042670825.1 Streptomyces sp. NPDC057137
GGCTCCAATGAGCCCGTCCGGCGATTGAGGACCAGGCGCGGACCGGTCAGCTGAAGATGATCATCGAGCCTTGGCCCAGGCTCCGTGTCGCCGCCGCGTGCAGGCCCAGCCAGACGTGCCGTTCGCGGGCGAACGGGCTGTCGTCGTACGGGATCGGGCCCGCCGGTTCCTCCAGGGATGTGGGGCCCTGGGGCGGGGCCGGGGCGGTCGGGGGGTTGGTCGGGTCGATGCCGATCGAACGGGCCACCAGTTCCAGTTCGCGCAGCAGTCCCTGCGTCGAGCCCAGCGGGCCGCCGCCCGCGAGGAGTTCCTCGTTGGAGAGCGGGGACGCGTAGTCCACGGGCACGTACGCGCCCGCATGGTCGTAGTGCCAGACCAGATGCGACTGCTGGGCCGTCGCCTCGAACATCTCCAGCAACTGCTCGTAGTCACCGCCCAGTTCGCCCACCGGCGTCACCGCCAGGCCGCACATCTGGAGCAGATACGCCCGGCGCAGGAAGTGCAGCGCGTCGTAGTCGAAGCCGGCGACGGGTGCGACGTCACCGGAGAGGCCGGGCATGTAGGCGAAGACGGGAACGGACGGCAGCCCGGCGTCGCCGAGTGCCTTGTCGTAGACCGCGATCTCTTCGGCGAAGGGGTTGTCGGGGCTGTGGCACAGCACGTCGACGAGGGGGACCAACCACAGGTCACAGGCCAAGGGAGGCTCGCTCTCCAACGAGTTCGAACGGATTCCGTCGGGTTGCGTCAGGTTCATACACGTACGTACGAACCCGACCGTCGGGTCAGCGTAATGCGGCGAACGCGATCAGCGAAGACGACCGACATGGCCGGCCCGAGCGGCACGGCCGGCGGGACCGGCGTGACCGTCGTTGTCAACGCACTCTCGGCATGTCCCATACCCACGCACCCCCCAATCGCTCCCCCGGCCGCCCCAGCAGTTTCGCCACGACCTCGTACAGCGCCTCGTCGTTGTCCTGCGGAGCGAGCACCACCACGCCCGCCTTCCAGAACGCCAGGTCGAGCTTGGCCTGCTCGCGCCAGCGCGTGCCGATGTCCGGGATCCGGCCGCCGTAACGGACGTCGCTCAGCAGGTTGGAGGTGTAGCGCGGCGCCGCGCCGTAGATGCCCATCCGGTCAGGGCCCCAGGGCCCGTTGAAGTAGCCCCCGGGCACGGAGAAGCCGAAGCCCGTCGCCGACTGCCAGTGCAGCGCCTCCGCCTCGGCCGGGCTCGGCAGCGGTACGGGGACGACGCTCTCGCCCTCGGCGACGTAGTCCCGGTACATGCCGTCCGTGATGAACCGCGGCACCTCCGCCCGCTCCCGTACCGGCTGCGGCGTCGGCAGGATCGGCAGCAGCGCGGCGGCGACCGCGACCAGCCCCACCACCCGGTGGGTACGGAATTCGAGGTGCGCGATCCGGGCCGCCGCGAGCGCGACCAGGACGCCGAGCGCCGGGGCGCAGATCATCGCCACCCGCGACTCGATCACCGACTCGAAGAGCGGCTGATGCGCCAGCGCACGCCATGGGCCCGGCAACACCACGTCCGTGAAAGGGATACGGATCTTCTGCCCCAGCGACAGCAGCGCGGCCACGAGCACCGTGCCGGTCAGCGCCTTCACCAGCGGTGAACGCCCCAGCCACACCACGATCCCGAAGGCGAGCGCGGTCAACGGCCAGCCGTAGAAGGCGTTCTGCTCGGTGCGGTTCATCGCGAGCGTGTCGGCGCGCGCCTCGTCGCCGAACAGCGCGCGGCCCGAGAACTCCAGGAAGGAGAGCGGGCTGTTGCCGGCGTTGTCCCCGTGCAGGACGCTGTGGTAGCTCTGCGGGCCGAAGAACTGCCAGTACAGCGGGAACGCCACCAGCGGCAGACACACCGCCAGCGCGACGCCGAGCCCCCGCAGCAGCGGTCGCCAGGCGGCGCGCGCGACGTCGGGGCGGGCGAGCGCGTACGACAGGGCGAAGATCAGCATCCCCATCGCGGCGAGCAGCAACGGTTCTTCGCCGAGGAAGATCTGGTACGTCGCGAAAAGGCCGAGCAGGACGCCGTCGCGGACGACCCGTCGCCCCTCGCAGAGGGACAGCGCCCGGTCGATGATCACCGGGATCATGAACAGCACAAGGAAGTTGGGGTGTGCCGTGCCGTGCGACATCATCGGCGGCGCGAACGCGGCGAGCGCCGCGCCGACGGCCGCCGCCGGCCGGACGCGGGTGACGCGGCGTACGAACAGCCAGTACCAGGCGACGGCCGTCGCCGTCAGTCCGAGCGTGAGGACCAGCGCCCACGTCACCGTCGGCCCGAAGAGGAGCGTGACGGGCGTCAGGGGGACGGACAGGCCGAGCATGACGGTGTTCGCCATCAGGTTCACGCCGTCGGGATGGCCCTGGTACGTGGTGAAGAGCGGATTGCGCAGATGGGCGACGTTGTCGGCGGTGACGCCGAAGAACCACTCCCACTGGTTCTGGTCCTGCATAGCGTCGGCGAGATACGCGCGGTCCAGGTCCGCCCACAGGCCCTTGTAGAGGAGGACGGAGGAGAGGAGGAAGAGACCGGCGACGGCGAGGTCCACGGGGCGGATACGGGTGCGCAGCCGTACGAGTTCCAGCAGTACGCGGCCGTAGTCCGCCGGCCGCACCTTCGACCCGCTCTGGTGCGACCAGCGCACCGGCACCTCGGCGACGGGCCAGCCGGCGCGGCGGAAGTGGCGCAGGATCTCGACGTCTATGCCCCAGCCGTCGAGGCGGGAGGCGGCGAAGGCGGCGCGCGCCTTGTCGCCGTCGAAGAGTTTGAAGCCGCACTGGGTGTCGTGTATGCCGCGTACGGCGACGAGCCGGATGAGGCGGTTGCCGAGGCGGCCGAGCCGTTCGCGCAGGGGGCGTTGGTGCACGTCTATGCGGGAGTCGGGGAGGGCGCGGGAGCCTATCGCGGCGGCGGGTTCGTACACGTCGTCGTCAGCGTCGTCAGCGTCGTCGCCGTTGTCGTCCGGCAGCAGCGCGTCGAGCGCGTCCAGTTCCTCTATCGGCGTCGCCAGGTCCGCGTCCGTGACCAGCACCCGCCTGCCGTACGACGCGAGAACGCCCAGCCGCAGGGCGTGCCCCTTGCCGCGGTTCTCGTCGCTCGTCAGGACGTGGACACGGGGCTCGTCCGCGGCGGCCCGCGACGCCACCGCGGCGGTGCCGTCCGTCGAGCCGTCGTCGACGACGATCAGCTCCCAGTCGCCCCAGCGCTCCGGGTCGGCGCGCAGATACGCGCAGATCGCGTCGAGGGTGGGGCGCAGCCGGTGTTCCTCGTTGTACGCGGGGACGACGACGGTCAGGTCCGCCGCCGTACCGGTACCGGGTGAACCGGGTGTACCGGGTGGGCCGGGTATGCCTGGCGTCGCGTCCGTGCGTCCACTCATCGCGTACCCGCTCACCGCCGCGGACGTCCCAGCTCCGGATCCAGCCGGTCAGCCCACGCCAGCGAGTGCGCGTGGCAGTCGTCCACGACCACGCGCGCGGCGTCCGTGTCGCCGAGCGTGATCGCGTCGACCAGCTGCTCGTGCCCGTTCCACAGCCAGTCCCGGCAGTCGTCGTCAGCGCGCAGGAACGGCACGGAGAACACCCACGCCTGCACCCGCATCCGGTGCAGGAAGTCGCAGATGTACTGATTCGCGACGAGCGCGGCCAGCTCCCGCCAGAACCGCAGGTCGTAGCCGATGAGGATGTCCAGGTCCCCGCCCTTGGCCGCCCGCGCGGCCTCCTCGGCGCGGCGCCGCACCGACACCAGCGCCTCGGAGCGCACCCGCCCGAGGCCGCTCACCGCGATACGGCGGAAGATCCCGTCCGCGATCAGCGAGCGCGCGTCGATCATGGCGCGGAAGTCGGCGACGGTGAACCGGTGGACGTGGAAACCCCGGTGCTGGTCGGAGTCGAGCAGCCCCTGCGCGGACAGGTCGACCAGCGCCTCCCTGACGGGAGTCGCCGAAACGCCGTACTGCTCGGCGATGTGCTTGACGGTGAACTCCTCGCCCGGGAGCAAACGCCCTGCCAACACCTCGTCACGCAGTGCGTCCGCGATCTGTTGCCGCAGGGTGTTGCGGGTCACGGCTCCGCTGGCGGGCATTGGTGTTCGTCCCCTCATCCGGCTTTGCACACCTTAAGCCAGGGATCGGGAGGGGCCTCGGCCGGACAGCCGGGGTGGCGGAGCAGCGGGTCAGCGGGTCAGCAGGCGCCCGGCCTTGCGTACACCGTGATCCGCGCGCCGGTGACCCGCCGGGTGCCGCACACCTCGTAGCCCTCGCGCAGCGCCGCGCGCTTCGCGGCCTCCTGGTCCGTGTCGTCCAGCGGCTGGCCCGCGAGGTCGTGGACGGCGACGATGCGCCGGAAGTCCGGCACGCGCTCACGGATCTCGGCGGCCGGCAGCTCGGTGCCGTACAGCGTGTGCGAGGCGCGCGGGGAGGCCCGCAGGGCCAGGTCGGTCAGGCCACGGAAGTCGGCGGGCCGTACGAGGGTCCAGACCCGCCGCCGCGAGGGCATGAACATCAGCCCGTCCCCCGGCCGCGCCGTGTCCCTGACGGCCTCGGCGATGGCGACGACGTCGTTCTTGCGGCTGTCGGGTGAGCGGAGGTGGCTCCCGGCGGGTACGAGTGCGACGAACGCCGCCGCCAGGGCGAGGACGGTGGTCGTTCGCGAGACGAGGCGGTGGCGGGGGATGGGGCGGGGAAGACGGGTCAGCCGGTCGAGGGCGGAGGCGACGAGGAGGGCGAGGCCGACCGCGTAGAAGAGGACGTAGCGGTCGACGTAGAGCTGACGCAGTGGTGAGAGCGCGATGAGCAGGGTGGAGGGAAGCACGAGGAGGGGGAGCGCGAGGGCGGGGAGGGAGGGGGCGCGCCTGGCGGGAGGGCGGACGTGGGCGTCCGCGAGGCCGGCACGCGCCGCGCTGCGAACAGCGCCAGCGACGGCGGCAGGTGTACGGGACGTCGCGCCCCCCGGCGCGACGTACGCGCACACCCCACCCAGCGCCGACAGGCCCAAGAACGCCAGCAGTTCCGCCGTCGTCGGCGGGCCTATCCAGTCGACCTGGGCCGACTGCGTCAGGCTGACCACCCCCAGCGGCGCCAGCCCGGCCACCACCGCGCAGGCCGCGACCCGCCACGCCCGCGTCGCCGCGGCGGGGAGGGCGGAGCGGGCCACCGTGACGCCGTGTGCCGGCAGCGCCAGGACCGCGAACTCGTGCAGCAGCGAGGCCACCAGCAGCACCGCCGCGTAACCCGCCCACAGCCGCCGGTGCCCCGGCCGGTCCATCGCCCGCAGCAGGAGCCAGGTCGCCCAGGTGACCAGCGCGCACACCAACGCGTACGAGCGGCCCTCCTGCGCGTACCTCTGCACCACCGGCAGCAGCGGGAACACCAGCCCCGCCAGCAGCCCCACGCGCCGCCCGGCCAGCAGGGCCCCGAGCGCGCCGACTCCCGCCGCCGCCGCTGCCGTCGCGAGGACGGACGGCAGCCGCAGGGCCACCAGCCCCGGACCGTCGCCCGACAGCCCCCACGCCTCGAAGACGCCGTGCATGAGGAGGTAGTAGAGACCGTGGACGGCGTCGACGGTCCCCAGCGTCTGCCAGATCTCGGACACGTCGCGCTGCGCGATCTCCAGCGTGACCGCCTCGTCGGCCCACAGCGTGCCCCCGCGCCGGATGCCCCACAGGCCGAGCACGAGCGCGAGTACGGCGGGCGCGAGCAGTTGCGCGTACGGGGCGAGGCGGGCACGCGGACCGGCAGGCGGGCGGGCAGGCGGACGGACGGCACGGGGGCGAGCCTGCGGCTCCGCGGTGCGGACGAGCGTGGAGATGGCGGGACTCCGTTCACCTTGCGTCGGCTGATCTGGTACGACTCCGACTTCGACTTCGACTTCGACTCCGACTTCGGCTCCGACTCCACCCGCCGGCGGATTGATGGGCAGCCCCCTCCCGCCGCGCCTATCAATTACGCTCCGTCCGGGGACCGCCTTGAGGGCGCGCGAACGGGGGTGGCACATGGGTCGTCGCGAGAAAGCCCTCGATCCGGCGGCCGGGCCCGTCCAGCGATTCGCCCATGACCTGCGCGAGCTCCGCCGTTCCTCGGGCACTCCCACCTACCGGGACATGGCCGGGCAGACCGACTACTCGGCGCCGACCCTGTCCGCGGCCGCCGCCGGTGAGCGGCTGCCGTCCCTGCCCGTCGCCCTCGCCTACGCGACCGCCTGCGGCGGGGACCGCGAGGAGTGGGAGAAGCGCTGGCGCGCGGCCATGGCCGACGTACCCGGCCCCGCCGATCACGCGTGCGACGACGACATCGCGCCGTATCCCGGTCTCGCGCGCTTCGGGCCCGGCGACCGCGAGCACTTCTTCGGCCGGGACGAACTGCGCGCCGATCTCGTCGCGCTGGCCGGCCGCCGCCGCTTCGCCGCCGTCGTCGGCGCGTCCGGCAGCGGAAAGTCGTCGCTGCTACGGGCGGGCCTCATACCCGTCCTGCGCGAGTCGACCGGCCCCGCACGCCCGGCGGCGATCCGGATCCTGACGCCCGGCGAGCATCCGGCGAAGACCCACGCGCACCTGCTTCGGCCCGATGGGACGGCTGAGGAGTCCGGCGACACCGTCGTCGTTGTCGATCAGTTCGAGGAGACCTTCACCCTCTGCCGCGACCCCGCCGAACGCGCCGAGTTCATCCGGCTCCTCCTCCGCGCCCGTACACCCGGCTCACGCCTGCGCGTGATCGTCGCCGTACGCGCGGACTTCTACGGACGGTGCGCCGAGAACCACGCCCTCGCGGACGCGCTCAAGGACGCCACCCTGCTCGTCGGTCCCATGTCGCCCGCCCAACTGCGCGAGGCCGTCGTCGGACCGGCGACGGCCGAACGGCTCATCGTGGAACGGTCGTTGACCGCCCGCATCGTCGCCGACGTCGCCGACGAGCCCGGCGGCCTGCCCCTCATGTCGCACGCCCTGCTGGAAACCTGGCGCCGCCGCAACGGCCGTACGCTCACCGAGGCGGCGTACAACGCGATCGGCGGCGTGCAGGGCGCGATCGCGCACACGGCCGAGGCGGTCTTCGCGCGTTTCACCGAAGACGAGGCGCGGGCGGCGAAGACATTGCTGCTACGGCTGGTCTCCCCCGGCGACGGCACGCCGGACACCCGCCGCCCGGTGGACCGCGGAGAACTCGACGGAGAACTCGACACGACGGGAAACGTCCTCGAACGGCTCCTGCGCGCCCGGCTCCTGACCGCCGACGCCACGATCGTGAACCTCGCCCACGAAGCCCTCATCACCGGTTGGCCCCGCCTCGGCGCCTGGATCGACGAGGACCGCGACCGGCTGCGCCTGCACCGCAGGCTCACCGCCGCGGCGCGCACCTGGGAGGAGTTGGGGCGGGACGCGGGCGCGCTGTACCGGGGTGCCCAACTCGCCTCCGCCCGCGAGGCATTCGATACAGGAAGTCGCGAACTCAACGTCACCGAGAGCGACTTCCTCGCAGCGTCGACCGATGCCCACGACCGGGTACGACGTGCCGCCGCCCGCACCACCCGACGGCTGCGGATCCTCACCGTCGCCCTCTCCGTACTGCTGTGCCTCGCCGCCGTCGCCGGTCTGACCGCCTGGCAGCAGAGCCGCGTCAACTCCCGCCAGGCCAGGGACGCCGAGGCGCGCCGGATCGCGGCCGTCGCGGGCACCCTGAGCGTCACCGATCCGCGTACCGCCCTGCGGCTGAGCGTCGCCGCCTGGCGGATCGCCGACCTCCCCGAGACCCGTACCGCCCTCTTCGAGGCCGGGGCGCAGCGCGACGTGGACACCTTCCCCGCCCCGCCCGTGGTCGCGTTCGAGCAGGACACGAACGACACCTGGCGCCACATCAGCGACGACGGCCGGACGCTGACGATGACCCGGCCGGACCGGGTGGAGCGCTGGGACCTGACCACGCACCGCCAACTCCCCTCGCACCAGGGCCTGGGCAAGCTGGCCGACGAGATGGTGGACATCAGCGACGACGGCCGGAAGGTCGCCATCGGCACACCGCAGGGCATACGGATCTGGGATCTGGCGGCCGGAAAACTCACCACGGACAGGCCGTTCGGCGGCGCCGCGCTCAACGTCGACTTCACGCCCGGCGGCCGGACCCTCGTCGTCCACCGCCGGGCCCCGCACCGCCCTGCCGTCCAGCTCTGGGATCCGGCGGAGCACCGCGTGCTGCTCAGCGTCCCGCAGCCGTCGGACGACGAGCCGTACACCCAAGTCAGCCCGGACGACCGTCTGTTGGCGCTGTGTACGCCCGCTCTCCGGCTCCAGGTGTGGGACGTACGCGAGCAGCGCAGGCTGCCCACCACGTGGGCGGACAGGGTCGGTACGGAGCTGTGCGAGGACCAGCACTTCCGCTTCACGCCCGACGGCCGGTCCATCGCGGCGGCGGGGAAGTCGGGTCTGCGTATCTGGGACGTGCGCTCCGGCAAGGAGCGCCCGCACGAAACCGAGCCGGGAACAGGAGCCGAGCCCGCGATCCGATCGGCGTCGGAGGTCTCGTTCAGCGCGGACGGTACGTACGCGGTGACGGCGGCCGACGGAGCCGTACAGGTCTGGCGGACCGACAACCTGTCCGCACCCGTCCTGCGGCACCCGGTGGGGTCCGCGAGCCGGCTGCGGCTGGACATCGAGGGCGGCGTCCTGCGCTACGAGGAGGGGACGGATCCGGCGACCGTCGTACGGACGCTCTCACTGGCGGGGGCCGTTCCGAGCCCTGTACGCCAACAGCCTTACTCCGCAGCCCTGTTCAGCCCGGACGGCGACACGCTCGCCGTCACTCAGGGCGGACGTGTCCAGCTCCGGGACGGTGCGAGCGGACGGCTCAGGGCCACGCTGCCGGAGCCGACCTGTGGCGTGAAGGACTGTCCTTCGCCGCAGCTGGTGTTCAGCGCGGACGGCCGCACCTTCGCCTACCGGGCCGGGGCCGACACGGACTCCGCCACGGCCGTCGTGCGGAGCGTGACGGGCGACGGGGGCGAAGGAGCCGACGGAGGCGACGGAGGCGACGGAGGCGACGGAGGCGAAGGGGGCGACGGGGCCACCGCCCGCCTCGGCAAGGGAGTCGACGGCATCGGCATCGCGCCGGACGGCCGGTACGCGGTCATCAGCCGAGTCGTCCGTCCGCCCGGTTCCGACCTGGGTCATACCGTGCTGGAGCGCCGGCCGATCGATGACGACCCCGCGACCGCACAGCCGGCCACCCGCCCCGATACCGACGTCGGCAGTGTCCTGGCCGTCGGCCCGAAGGGTCATGTCCTCACCGACGACAACGAGTTGATCGACCCCGCCACCCACCGCCCCACCCGCGTCCTGGCGGGCGAAGGCCTCATCGAGAAGGCCGCCTTCAGCCGGGACGGGCGGTTCCTCGCCGTGAGCGACATCGACAGCCGCGTCACCTTGTGGGACGGCCGGGGCCGGCGGCGGCTCGCGGTGCTCAACGTGGGTTCGGGAGGCGCCTACCAGGGCCAGGGCGTCCGGCCGTCGTTCGCCTTCTCCGCCGACGGGAGCAGGATCGCGGTCGGCGACACCCAAGGCACACTGCGGTTCTGGGAGACGGCCGCGCCGACGAGCGCGGGCTCACCGCTGCCGACCGTCGACGGCGCCGTACTCGCCGTGGCCTTCGCCGACGACGGCGCCCGGCTGCGCGTCACGACGCCGCGCGCGACGACGCGCACCTTCACGCTCGCGCCGTCGCGCATCGCCGACACGGTGTGCGAGCGGGCGGGCGGCGGGCTGTCCAGGGACGCCTGGAAGACCCACCTCCCGTCGCTCGACTACCGCGAGACGTGCTGACGAACTCACGGAACTCACGGGACTCACGGGACTCACGGGACTCACGGACTGTATTCGCAGCCCGTCAGCCCGTCGTCCGTCCTCACGCCACGTGCTCGTCCGCCACCGCCAGCGCCGCGTCCAGGATCGCAAGCCCTTCCTTCGCCTCCGCCTCCGTGACGGTGCACGGCGGGCAGGCATGCGTGCGGTTCATGTTCACGAAGGGCCACAGTCCGCCCTTCTTGCAGGCGGCGGCGAACGCGGCCATCGGCGCGTTCGCCGCGCCCGTCGCGTTGTACGGCACCAGCGGCTCGCGCGTCTCCTGGTCCCGTACGAGGTCGAGCGCCCAGAACACACCGTGCCCGCGCACCTCCCCCACCGACGGGTGCCGGTCGGCCAGTTCGCGCAGGCCGGGGCCGAGGACGTTCTCCCCGATGTGCGCCGCGTGCTCGACGATCTTCTCGTCGGCCATCACCTTCAGGGTCGCGACGGCCGCCGCGCAGGCGAGCGGGTGGCCGGAGTAGGTGAGACCGCCGGGGTAGGGGCGGGTCGCGAAGGTGTCCGCGATGGCGCCGGAGATCGCGACGCCGCCGAGCGGTACGTAGCCGGAGTTGACGCCCTTGGCGAAGGTCAGCAGGTCGGGCACGACGTCGAAGTGGTCGGCGGCGAACCACTCGCCGGTGCGGCCGAAGCCCGCCATCACCTCGTCCAGGATGAAGACGATGCCGTGCCGGTCGCACACCTCCCGTACGCCCGCGAGGTAGCCGGGCGGCGGCGTCATGATGCCCGCCGTGCCGGGGATCGTCTCCAGGATGATCGCGGCGATGGTCTGCGGCCCCTCGAAGGCGATCGTCGCCTCCAGGTGCTCCAGCGCGCGGGCGCACTCCTCGGCCTCGGTGGTGGCGTAGAAGGGCGAGCGGTAGAGGAACGGCGCCCAGAAGTGCACCACGCCCGCGTTGCCGCTGTCGGACGCCCAGCGGCGCGGGTCGCCGGTCAGGTTGATCGCGGTGGAGGTACCGCCGTGGTACGAGCGGTAGGCGGAGAGCAGCTTGGGACGGCCGGTGTGCAGCCGGGCCATCCGTACGGCGTTCTCGACGGCCTCCGCGCCGCCGTTCGTGAAGAAGATCTTGTCCAGGTCGCCGGGTGTGCGCTCGGCGATGAGGCGTGCGGCCTCGGAGCGTACGTCGATGGCGAAGGCGGGCGCGAAGGTGGTGAGCTTCGCCGCCTGCTCCTGGATGGCCGCGACGACCACGGGGTGCTGGTAGCCGATGTTGGTGAAGACGAGGCCGCTGGTGAAGTCGAGGTAGCGGTTGCCCTCGTAGTCCCAGAAGTACGAGCCGTCGGCGCCGGCGACGGCGAGCGGGTCTATCACTTCCTGCGCGGACCAGGAGTGGAACACATGCGCGCGGTCGGCGGCCTTGACGGCGGCGCCGGCCTTCGGGTCGACAGTGTCAACAGCGGGGTTGACGTCGAGGTGAGGGGTCATGGCGCCCAGCGTAGAGAGCGGAAGGCGGGGGCGGGAGCGAACACCGTGTCTGATGTTTGCGGTGTGACTCGGCAGACTGTCGCCCTCTCCGGACCCACCCCCGACCCTCCCCTAACCTGCTCGCGCCACCCCCTAAATATTGACAGGAAACTGTCGACACGACAGCCTACTGTCAATATAATGGAGGAACTACCGAGGCAGCAGGAGGCCACCATGACCGGCAAGACCGTGTATCTCGCCGTGTACGACACCCTCGCCGACTGGGAGACCGGGTACGCCACCGCGCACCTCGCCCAGAACGGCTTCACCGTGCGGACCGTCGGCCCCACCACCGACCCCGTCACCACCATGGGCGGTCTGCGCGTCCAGCCCGACGTCGCGCTCGACCAGCTGGGCGAGCCCGGCGACACGGCGGTGTTCATCCTCCCGGGCGCCGGGCTCTGGGACACCGGGGACGACCTGCTGCCGTTCGCCCGCGCCGCCCGGCGGTTCATCGGCCTGGGCTTCCCCGTCGCCGCGATCTGCGGCGCCACGGCGGGACTGGCCCGCGAGGGCCTGCTGGACGACCGGGCGCACACCAGCGCCGTCAGCCACTACCTGGACGCCACCGGATATCAGGGCGGCAAGCACTACCGGGAGGCCGACGCGGTCACGGACGGCAACCTGATCACGGCGGGCCCGACCGAGCCGGTCGCGTTCGCCCGCGAGATCTTCGCGCTGCTCGGTGTGTACGAGGGGGAGAAGCTGGACGCCTGGTACCGGCTGTTCAAGAACTCGGACGCGAGCGCGTTCGAGGTCCTCAACTCATGAGCGGGCGGGAGGCCGTCGGTACGCCGGAAACCCCCGAAGCACCTGAACTGCTCAGCAGGACCGCTCTCGGCGTCTTCCGGCTGAACGGCCAATTCCTCTCCGTGGCCGAGGAGTTGGCCGCCCCGGCGGGCCTGACCGCCGCCTGGTGGCAGGTCCTCGGAGCCGTACTGCCGCAGCCGCTGTCCGTCTCCGGGATCGCCCGCGAGATGGGCATCACCCGGCAGAGCGTGCAGCGGATCGCGGATCTGCTGGTGGAGCGCGGACTCGCGGCGTACGAGCCGAACCCCGCCCACCGCCGGGCGAAGCTGCTCACTCCGACCGAGGACGGCCGCGCGGCGATCCACGAGATCCGGCCGGGCCACGCGGCTGCCGCGAAGCGCCTCGCCGAGGAACTGGGCGAGGAGGGCTTCGCCGAGACCGTACGGGTGCTGGAGCGGCTGTCGCGGGCGATGGACGCGATCGGCCGCCGGTCGGGCTAGGTCCTAGGACCTGTCCGCCGGGAAGAAGTCGGCGCTCTGGACGTACGCCATCGCCTCCGTGAAGACGGGGTCGGCCATCCGCCGCCCCAGCTCTTCCTCCGTGACGTCCTCCAGGCGCGTCTGGATCCACCACAGGTTGCCGAACGGGTCCCGCACCCGCCCCACCCGGTCCCCGAAGGCGAGGTGCGTCACCTCGGTCACCGACGTACCGCCCGCCTCGACCGCGCGGCGGTGCACGGCGTCCGCGTCCGGCACGAACAGCCGCAGGAACGCGGGCGTCGGCGGCCAGTCGGGGCGCGCGTCGAAGCACATGACGACCGCGTCGCCGATGCGCGTCTCCGCGTGCGCGACGACACCGTGCTCGTCGGTCATCCGGGCCAACTCCTCGGCGCCGAAAGCTGTCTTGAGGTAGTCGAGCAGGCCGGCGGTGTCGTGCGAGATGATCCAGGGAGTAACGGTGGTGTAGCCCTCGGGAACCGGATTGACGGTCACGCCAGTCTCCTTGCGTACGGGTTCGTTCGGCTTCGCTCGGCTTCGTTCTGCTTCGCGTGTTGTCCTGAGTCCGACGCTAGGTGTCAACTAGGCCAGTTCCCGTCCTAGTCGACGGCCGACCGTCGGCCGACCGCCGACCGACCGCCGACCGACCGCTGGTTTTCCCGTGACCGCGCAGCGCCACGACGACGGCACTATCCTCGGCCCGGTCGGGCATGGGGCATCTGGGGGAGGGCCGTACGGCCATGGAGAAGCTGGCTGCAGAAGATCCGCAACGCATCGGCGCGTACAGGCTGTTGGCGCGCCTCGGCGCGGGGGGCATGGGGCAGGTCTATCTGGCGCGCTCGGACCGGGGCCGTACGGTCGCGGTGAAGCTCGTACGCAAGGAGCTGGCCGAACAGGACGAGTTCCGCAACCGGTTCCGCCTGGAGGTCGCCGCGGCCCGGCGGGTCGGTGGCGCGTGGACGGCGCCCGTCCTCGACGCGAACACGGAGGCCGCGGTGCCGTGGGTCGCGACGGGGTACGTGGCCGGGCCCGCGCTCCAGGAGATCGTCTCGGGCACGGCCGGAACCGGCGTGAGCGGGTCCGGCGCACACGGCCCGCTGCCCGCGCGCTCGGTACGGATACTCGGCTCGGGTCTCGCCCACGCCCTCCAGGACATCCACGGCGCCGGCCTGATCCACCGCGACCTCAAGCCGTCCAACGTCCTCATCACCATCGAGGGCCCGAAAGTCATCGACTTCGGCATAGCCCGCGCGCTGGAGACGGTCACCGACGCCGCGCTGACGCGGACCGGCGGGCTGATCGGGTCACCCGGTTTCATGGCGCCGGAGCAGGTGCGGGGCACTCCGATCACGCCCGCGTGCGACGTGTTCTGCCTGGGCTCGGTGCTCGCGTACGCGGCGACGGGACGGCTCCCGTTCGGTACGGCCGACACCGCCGTGCACGTGCTGATGTTCCGCATCGCGCAGGAGGAGCCGGACCTGTCCGAACTCCCCGAGGGTTTGCGGGAGTTGGTGGGCGACTGCCTGAAGAAGGACCCGAAGGAGCGCCCGACCCCGGCGCAGATCCTGGCCCGGGTGGGCGAACCGGACGAGGACGGGAACGGGGCGGACGGAGACGGGACCGAGCCCTGGCTGCCCGGCGCGCTGCTCGCCCAACTAGGCAGCCACGCGGTGCAGTTGCTGGACCACGAGGAGCCGGGGGCGCGTACGGCGCTGGCGTTCACACCGCCGCCGGCCTCACCGGCGACCCCGCCCGCGGATCAGCCCCCTCAGCCCGGTGGCCATGGGACGGGCGGCGGCAACGCCGTACACGGTGTGCCGACGATGATCGGCACACCGGCCCCGGCCCCGTCCGCGACGCCCCCGCCGGCACCGCAACCGCAGCAGCCACCGCCACCCCCGCCGCCGCCCCAGCAGTACGGCTATCCACAGAACCAGCAACCGCAGCAGCCCCCACCCCCGCAACAACCGCAACAGCTCCAGCAACAGCTCCAACAACCGCCCCTCCCCCAGCAGTACGGCTACCCCCAGCCCGGCCAGCCCCCGCTCCCCCCATGGGGCGCGACACCGCCGTACGGCCCGCCGCCCTCCAACTACGGCTATCCCTCGCCGTACGCCCCGACGCCCACCCCGCCACCCGAGCCGCCACGCCGCAGCGCACGCGGCACGGTCGCGCTGATCGCCGTCGCGCTGGTCGTCGCGCTGGGTGCGGGCGGTTCGGTGTACGCGTTCATGGACAGCGGCAGCGAGAAGAACGGCTCGTCGAGCAACCAGGCGGACAGCTCGGCCGAGGACAAGTCGTCGGCGGACGAGAACGCCCCGTCCGAGGACGCGCCACCGGCCACGGACTCCCCCTCCCCGTCGGCGACGGAGGACGGCGCCGGGGCGGGCGACGTACCGAAGAAGTACCTCGGCGCCTGGTCCGGCACCATCGAGGGCCCGGCGGGAGTCAGCACACGCGAACTCGCCATCCGGCAGGGCGAGTTGGGCGACACCGTCCTCGTACTGACGGCGGAGGGCCCGACCGACACGGGCGGGACGTACGAGTGCGTCTTCGAGGCGGCGCTCGACGGGGCCCCGGGCTCCGGCCCGCTGAAGATCGGCCCGTCCAAGGTCACGACGGGCCGCCCGATGTC
Source organism: Streptomyces sp. NPDC057137 (assembly GCF_042670825.1). NCBI lineage: Bacteria > Bacillati > Actinomycetota > Actinomycetes > Kitasatosporales > Streptomycetaceae > Streptomyces > Streptomyces sp. NPDC057137. The sequence goes on from NZ_JBHUUW010000014.1 coordinate 15,210, forward strand.
CTCCTGCACGCCGGGCGCGGCCACGGAGCTGACGATCCTGCCGGACGGCCGCCTGCGCCGTACGACGCTGGCGGACGGCGAGTCGGTGACGTACACGAAGGGCGGCTGACCCGGCCAATGGGGCCGATGCCTGAATCGATCACGCACTTGCCTAAAGCCTTTAGGTAAATGCATAATCGATTCAGGCATACCGAAGGAGATCCGAAGCCCCATGTCACCCCGCGCAGGACTGACCACCGACCGCCTCGTCCGGGCGGGAGCCGAGCTGGCCGACGAGGTCGGCTTCGAGCAGGTGACCGTCTCGGCGCTGGCCAGGCAGTTCGACGTCAAGGTCGCGAGTCTGTACTCGCACGTCAAAAGCAGCCAGGACCTCAAGACCAGGATCGCCCTGCTCTCGCTGGAGGAAATGGCCGACCGGATGGCCACGGCGCTCGCCGGACGCGCGGGCAAGGACGCCCTCGCCGCCTCCGCGAACGTCTACCGCGACTACGCCCGCGAGCACCCCGGCCGCTACACCGCCGCCCGGCTCACGCTCGACCCGGAGACCGCCGCGGCGAGCGCCGGCCCCCGGCACGCCCGGATGACACGGGCGATCCTGCGCGGGTACGGCCTGACGGAGCCGGACGAGACGCACGCGGTACGGCTCCTGGGCAGCATCTTCCACGGCTACATCAGCCTGGAGACGGTCGGCGGCTTCAGCCACAGCGCACCCGCGTCGGAAGAGACCTGGGTGTGGATCGTGGACCGCGTCGACGCGCTGCTCCGGAACTGGCCCACCCCCGACGACCAGCAATAGGCAGACACCATGAGCACGAATCAGAACCTGACCACCACCCCCATCACCACCGACATCCTGCGCGGCGCCCTCGATCTGGAGCACACCGCGCAGGGTCTCCTCCCGCACCGGCTGCCCGCCTGGGCCCGCGCCCAGAACATGGATCCGCAGCTGGCGATGGCGGAGGCCCAGTCCTCCGGCGTACGGCTCGCGTTCCGCACCCGGGCGACCACGGTCGAGCTGGACACGCTGCCCACCAAACGGGAGTACGTCGGGGCCCCGCCGCGCCCCGACGGCGTGTACGACCTGCTCGTCGACGGCCGGCTGACCGGCCGGGCCACCGTGCCGGGCGGCAACACCCTGATCATCGACATGACGGCGGGGACCGCCGAGCAGCGGCCCGGCACACCCGGCACGGTCCGCTTCGACGAGCTGCCCGACGGCGAGAAGGACGTCGAGATCTGGCTGCCGCACACCGAGACCACCGAACTCGTCGCGCTGCGCACCGACGCACCCGTCGAGCCCGTACCGGACCGGGGCCGCGCGGTCTGGCTGCACCACGGCAGCTCGATCAGCCACGGCTCCGACGCCGCGAGCCCCGCCACGACCTGGCCCGCGCTCGCCTCGTCCCTGGGCGGCGTGGAGCTGATCAACCTGGGCTTCGGCGGCAGCGCCCTGCTCGACCCGTTCACCGCTCGTACGATGCGGGACACCCCGGCCGACCTGATCAGCGTCAAGATCGGCATCAACCTGGTCAACGCCGACCTGATGCGCCTGCGCGCCTTCACCCCGGCCGTCCACGGCTTCCTCGACACCATCCGCGAGGGCCACCCCACGACACCACTGCTGGTCGTCTCGGCGATCTACTGCCCGATCCACGAGGACACCCCCGGCCCCCTCGCCCCGGACTTCTCCAGCATGGCCGAGGGGCGCGTGCGGTTCCTGGCGACGGGCGACCCGGCGGAGCGCGCGAGCGGAAAGCTGACGCTGAACGTCATCCGGGACGAGCTGGCCCGGATCGTGAAGCAGCGGGCGGCCGAGGACCCGAACCTGCACTACCTGGACGGCCGGGAGCTGTACGGCGAGGCGGACTACGCCGAACTCCCCCTCCCGGACGAACTCCACCCGGACACCCCCACCCACCGCCTCATCGGCGAACGCTTCGCGAACCTGGCATTCACACCGGCCCGCCTGAACCCGGCCAAGTGAGACTGAGCGCAGACGGTTTGTAAAAGGTAGGGACGTTTCAGGAAACTCGACGTTACGCAACGGCCCGGCAGGACACCCGACGAGGATGAAACCCCTGGCCACAGGCGCAGGGACGCGGCGGGACCCGGGCCGACCGGTGGGATGGCGCACACAGGCAGGCTCTCGACATGAGCGGCGAGATCCATAAGACTCACTGCTTGCGGCTGGTCATAAGTCTGAACCTCAGCCGCATATCTGACTCCCCGTCGAGTTCAGCTCCCGCATCGGCGGAACGGCTCCACGCATTGAGCGCGGCGCCGTTACGGAGCTCCCCCACTGAGAACAGGAACAAAGCACATGTCCCACAGAGCGCGCTCACGCCGACCCGCGATCTACGCGGCCGCCGCACTGACGGCAGGCGCGATCGCGGCGGCCGGCACTGTCGCCTTCGGCGAATCCCCACAGACCGACAGCGGCTCGAAGATCTCCGCCGCGTGCGAATCCCCGGCCGATGCCATCGGGCTGGGTTCCGCCTGGGCGCTCCACCTCCCCATCAAGAACCCCGCAGCGACGAGCAAGCCGCTGACGATCCCGCAGCCGCAGCTCAAGACGTACAAGAAGGCTCCGTACTTCACCACCACCCCTGACTGCGAGGGCATACTCTTCCGCGGTCCGGTCAACGGCGTCACCACCACCAACACCGGCTACCCGCGCTCGGAACTGCGGGAGATGAGCGGCGACGGCACCAAGATCAAGAGCTGGCCCTCCACTTCCGGCACCCACACACTCACCTTCGACGAGGCCATCACCCACCTGCCGAACGACAAGCCGCACGTCATGGCAGGCCAGATCCACGACGAGACCAGCGACGTCACCTCGTTCCGGCTTGAGGGCACCAAGCTCTACATCACCTCGTACAACAACAGCCACTACAAGCTCGTCAACAGCAACTACAAGCTGGGCACCCGCTTCACGGGCAAGTTCGTCGCCAGCGGCGGGAAGGTGAAGGTGTACTACAACGACGCACTCAAGGCCACCGTCACCGCCCGCTTCTCCAGCGGCTACTTCAAGGCCGGCGCCTACACGCAGGCGAACTGCGGCAACTCCTCGCCGTGCTCCAACAGCAACTACGCCGAAGTCGCCCTCTACAAGGTGGCCCTCAAGCACAGCTGAGAAGCCGCTTCCGAATCTCGGCCTGAGTAGATACGGGTCCCAGCTCCGGAGCCGAGGGTGGTCTCACTCGGTCCGGAGCCGGGAACCACGCCCGCCGTCCGACACCCACCATCGGCTCAGCCCAGTTGCCCCGTCGGCATCAGCGTCAGCTGCTGGAAGTTCACCCGCGCCGGCAGCCCCGCCAGATGGCCGACCGCCCCGGCCACGTCCTCCGGCGTCAGCCACTCCAGCGACTCCCGGACCCCGTCCAGCCACTCCAGCGCCGCGTCGTCCGTGACGTGTGACTGGAGTTCCGTCCTGACCAGCCCCGGCTCCAGCGCCGAGACGCGCACGTTCTTCGGCCCCAACTCGGTCCGCAGATTGCGGGACATGTGGCTGACGTACGCCTTCGTGCCCGTGTAGACGGCGAAGTTCTGGAAGATGTTCTGCGCGGCGATCGACGACGTGTTGATCAGGTCGGCGACGCCGCGCTCCTCGGCCGCCCGCACCAACTGCGGTACGAACGCGCCGATCACATGCATCAGTCCGCTGATGTTGATGTCGATCTGCCGCTGCCACAGCTCCGTGGTCCGCTCCTCGATCGGCGCGGGCAGCATGACCCCGGCGTTGTTGAACAGCAGGTCCGCGCCGCCCAGTTCGGCCTCGACGCGGTCGGCCGCGGCCTGTACGGCGTCGGGGTCGGTCACGTCGGCGGCGATGGCGATCGCGGTGCCGCCGTTCTTCGTGATCCGGGCGACCAGGTCGTCCAGCCGGTCCGCGCGCCGGGCGATGACGGCGACCGAGGCGCCCAGCTCCGCGAGGTGCTCGGCGGTCGCGGAGCCGATGCCGCTGGAGCCGCCGGTGATGACGGCGACGCGTCCGTCGAGGGACAGGGACACGGACCCCGGCACCCCCAACACCCGCAGCAGCGAACTCGCCGACTTCCTGCGCTCGCGCCGCGCCCGCATTACCCCCGACCAGGCCGGTCTGCCCGCCGACGGCCGTACGCGCCGCGTGCCCGGCCTGCGCCGTGACGAGACGGCCCGCCTCGCCGGGGTCAGCACCGAGTACTACACCCGCCTCGAACAGGGCCGGGCCACCAACCCCTCCCCCGAGGTCATCGACGCCCTGGCCCGCGCGCTGCGCCTGGACACCGACGAGCGCGAGCACCTCACCGACCTCGTCGCGCGCCCCACCCCGGCCCGCCACACCCCCACCGCCCCGCAGCGCGTCCGCCCCGGTCTGCACCTGATGCTCCAGACGCTCGACCACGTACCGGCCTTCGTCCTCGGCCGTCGTACCGACGTCCTGGCGTCCAACCGGTTGGCCCGCGCGGTCGTCACCGACTTCGACGCGATGCCCGCGACACGCCGCAACATCGCCCGCTACTACCTCCTCGACCCGGTGGCGCGCGAGCGCGTCGGCGACTGGGAACAGATGGCCTCCGAGACGGTGGCCATGCTCCGCCTTGAGGCGGGCCGGTTCCCGAACGACCGGCAGCTCGCCGACCTGGTGGGCGAACTGACGCTGCGCTGCCCGGAGTTCACCGGCTGGTGGAACGACCACCGGGTCCTGCGCCGTACGCACGGGGTCAAGCACTACCGCCACCCACTGGTCGGCGATCTGCACTTCAGTTACGAGGCGCTGCAGCCGCCCGGCGACGCGGACCAGACCCTGTGCGTCTACAACGTCGAGCCCGGCTCCCCGACGGCGGAGGCGCTACGGCTCCTCGACAGTTGGACGGCCCCTCAGCCCGCCGCCGCGCCGAACACCCCGTAAGGCGCAACGACCGTGCCCGCGACGCGCCGACCTGCACCCCGTTCGGGTCGCTGTTCGGGACCATCCGGGTGTGCGGCCGGTCGCGCCTCTGAAGGTGGCCAACGAGCGAATCGATGATCAGGTGCGGGCCCGCAAGGACGGGCCCGCACCATCACGAGAGGAAACATCCCCATGCGCCGTAGTCGCGCACTCCTGACCGCCGCCCTCACCGCCGGTCTCGCACTCGCCCCGCTGGCCACGGTCTCCGCCGCGCCCGCCCAGGACAACCCGTCGGTTCTGAGCTGGGGCGCGGGCGGCACCGGCCAGCTCGGCAACGGCACCGCCAAGGACAGCTCCACCCCGGTGCCCGTCTCGTCCCTCTTCCGGGGCGACGTCGACCGGATCTCCGCGGGCGGCACCTCCTCGGCCGACTCCTTCGCGCTCGCCCTCTCGAACGAGACGGTGAAGGCGTGGGGCCACAACGCCTCGGGCCAGCTCGGCAACGGCGGCCGCACCAACCGCAACGTCCCCACCGCCGTCGCGCGCCTGGTGGACATCACCGACGTCGCGGCCGGCGGCGAGCACGCGCTCGCGCTGGACGGCAACGGCCAGGTGTTCTCGTGGGGTGACAACAACTACGGCCAGCTCGGCAACAACCGCACCGGCGACACCCGCGCCGTCCCGAACGCGGTCCAGGGCCTGCCCAAGGTCAAGCAGGTCTCGGCCGGCTGCGACTTCAGCCTCGCGCTGACGGAGACCGGCAAGGTGTACGCCTGGGGCCGCGGCGTCTACGGCCAGCTGGCCAGCGGCACCCGCGCCACCAGCTCCGTACCGCGTGAGGTCCAGGGCCTGTCGAACATCACCGACATCGACGCCGGCTGCCACCACGCGCTGGCCGTGACCGCCGACAAGACCGTCAAGTCCTGGGGCCACAACTCCTCCGGCCAGCTCGGCGACTCCTCCACGAAGAGCAGCGTCACGCCGGTCGACGTCGACTGGCTCAAGGACGTCAGCGACATCGAGGCGGGCGCCAACCACAACTACGCCATGACGGGCGACGGCCGCGTCTGGGGCTGGGGCAACAACCAGAACAACCAGCTCCTGGAGGCCGACCCGGCCGCCAAGGGCACCAAGACGTTCACCAACCGTACGGCTCCGATCGACATCCCCCGCCTGGAAGGCGCCCAGCAGGTCGCGGCCGGCGCCCAGCACGGCATCGCGGTCTTCGGCGAGGACGTCTTCGCCTGGGGCCACAACACCGAGGGCCAGCTCGGCAACAGCAGCACCACGTCGAGCATCCAGTCGGTCCACACGCTGAACACGAACCCGGCGATCCAGCACGTGGCGGCCTCCCTCGGCGGCAACACGAGCTACGCCTACTGACCGACCGATCCACCGATCCACTGATCCACCGAGCCCCACCACCGGCCTCCGGGCCCGGCACATCGCCGGGCCCGGAGGCTTACACCCACTCCAGGATCTCTGCGGCGCCCCGCCGGACATCGGCGTCCGCGTCCAGGGCCAGCCGCGCGCAGACCGCCGCGACGTCCGACTCACTGCCCGACCCGCTGCCCGATCCCGCGACAGCGTCCCGCACCCCGGTGTGCAACCAGTCACCGTGACTGTCACCCGCCCCCGCCCGCGCCGCGGCCCCGGCGACCGCGCGGGCGACGAGCCGTAAGGCCGCCACCGTCCCCACCCGGGACAGAGCCTCCGCCGTCTGCCGGGTCACCGCCGTGTCCGCGACGTCCAGCAGCAAAGCGGCCAACGCATCTGCGGCTACAGGAACATCGGCGAACGCGGCGAGATCCCGCCCGGCGCGAGCGCGCCGCGCCCACGAAGGGGACGAAGCCTCGTCCAGGGCCGCCTGCAACTCGCTCATCGCGTCCGACACAACGCGACTTTCCCATGGGGCCGGCCGTACGGGGTCAGCCAGTTGTCGCCCTGGCAGGGGCCCTGACCTCGGCCCCGACCGGGGCCGCGCCCCGTCGGAAGTCGCTCGGGTTGGCGCCTCGGACCCGTTTGAACGCCGCGCTGAAGCCGAACGGGTCGGAGTACCCCACGGTGCGGGCGACGTCCGCGACGGTCGCGTCCTCCTGGTCGACCAGCAGGTCCGCCGCGAGCGTCATGCGCCAGCGGGTGAGGTACGTCAGCGGCGGTTCACCCACCAGGTCGGCGAACCGCTTGGCCAGCGTCGAGCGCGACACCCCCGTGCGCTCGGCCAGCGCGGCGACCGTCCACGGTGCCGCCGGCTCCGCGTGCAGCAGCCGCAGCGCGTCGCCGACCACCGGGTCCCGCTGCGCGGCCCACCAGGCCGGCCGCTCGCCGCCCGGCCGGTCGAACCACTCGCGCAGCGTGCAGACCAGCATCCAGTCCAACAGCCGGTCCAGCACGACCTGTTGGCCCGGTGTATCGACGGCGGCCTCGGCGGCGAGGTGGTCCAGCACGGCGTCACCCGTGCCCCCGCCCTCCGCGCGCAGCACGACGGGCAGCGCGTCCAGCAGACGGCGGCTGATCTCGCCACGTACCGGATAAGCGCCGACGATCAAGGTCGCCCCCTCGCCACCACCGCATCCGACGTCGTGCCAGCCGAGCCGGTGCCGGGTCCCGCCCTCCTCCGGCACCGCGCAGTGCTCGCCGCACGCGATCGGTTCGGCCCGGGTGCCGACCTCGTCGACGAAGGTGAACGTGCCGGGCCCGCGCACGACGATCGTCTCGCGGTCGCGAAGCCGCTCGGGAGGCCCGTACTCCGGCACGATCCAGCCCTCCCCGTTCAGCACGGTGCACAGGGTCAGCGGCGCGCCGTCCACGAAGTGCAGTGCCCACGGCGCGGACAGGGTCGAGCTGCCGAACAACGAGCCGTTCGCCCGCACCCCACGAATCAGGTCACTGAACACATCCATGCCACCGAGGCTAGCCGACCGCGTAAGACGATTACGCAGGCGATCCGGCTTCTCACCTATGGGATCGTCCGACTCGGCCCTGTTCAATCGGAGTCATGACCAACGACACCACCCTTGTCCTCGGCGCGACCGGCAAGACCGGCCGACGCGTCGCCGCCCGGCTCCGACTGCACGGCACACCGGTACGTACGGCCTCCCGGTCCAGCCCCACCCGCTTCGACTGGTCCGATCCCGACGGCTGGGACGCGGCCCTGCGGGGTGTCGCCGCCGTCTACGTGGTGCCCCCAGGTGTCCCGGGCCCGGTGCACGAGTTCGTGGCGCGGGCCGAGGCCGCCGGAGTGCGGCGGCTGGTCCTGCTCTCCGGGCGCGGCGCCGACACCTGGGGCGACTCCACGTTCGGGCTGGACATGAGGTCGGCCGAGGACGCGGTACGCGGCTCGGCGCTGGAGTGGACCGTCCTGAGGGCGTCGAACTTCAATCAGAACTTCGACGAGGACGTCTTCCATGCCCCGCTGCTCGCCGGGGAGTTGGCGCTCCCGGCCGACACGGTTCCCGAGCCGTTCATCGACGTGGACGACATCGCCGACGCCGCGACCATGGCGCTGACGGAAACCGGGCACACCGGCCGGATCTACGAGTTGACCGGACCCCGCGCGCTCACCTTCGCCGAGGCCGTCGAGCTGATCTCCCGCGCCTCCGGGCGCCCCCTCACGTACCGGCAGATCTCCATCACCGAGTACGCCGCGGCACTGGTCGAGGAGGGCTTGAGCCAGGACGACGCCCACCACGTCGCCGAGATGTTCGTACTGATGGAACGCGGACTGCTCGCCAAGACGACGGACGACCTCGCCACCTTGCTGGGACGCCCGCCTCGTACCTTCGAGGAGTACGCCCTGCGGGCAGCGACGGCTGGAGCGTGGGGACGATGAGCACCGACGCCGCTTCACTGACCGCCCAAGACCTCGAATTCCTCCAACGCCCTCTCTACGGCTTCCTGTCCGTGGCCGGTGGCCCACTCCCGCCACAGCCGCGCCCGGTGTGGTTCGAGGCCACCGCCGAGGGCACGATCCAACTGTTCACGGGCCCGGACACCCTGAAGGTACGGCGCCTGAGCCACGACCCCCGCGCCTCGCTCGTCGTCGCCGCCCCCGTGGGCGAACGCGAACGCTGGCTGTCGGTCGCCGGCCCCACCACGGTGGAACCCGACGGAGCGGACGACCTGTGCGCCCGCCTGGCCGCCCGCTACTGGGACCTCGCCGACCCGGCACGCGCCGCCGAACTCGCCGCGATGCGGGCCGGAGACCTGGTGCGTGTCGTCATCCACCCGGAGACGGTGAGCCGCTACGTGAATTGACCCGCCCCTCGCCCTCTCCCTCTCCGAACGACATCGGGTGACCGAACAGAGCGGCAGCGGCGTTGCGCAGGATCGCCGGATGCACGAAGCGCTCGGGGTACGAGGGCGGGCAGTACCAGAACAGCGGCCACGTGTCGCCACCGAGCGCCGGCACCGGTACGTAACTCACCGTGCCGCTGACGGAGTTGAACCGCGTCACGCCCGGTGCCCAGACGCGGTTCGCGGTGCTCCCGGCCGGGAGGTAGAAGTACACCGCCCGGCACCCGTTCGACTCGGTGGCGATGGGCCCGGGATCGCCCGCCGTGATCGAGTCCATCATGTCGGCGAGCCGCCTCCCCTCGGCCCCGTCGACGCGCACGGCGTCGAATCGCACGCCCGCTTTGCGGAGTTGGAATCCAGTCTTGGGTAGCCAGGGGAGCGATGAACGCTCATTCTGTGTATTCACGCGGACATTCTGCGTAGTCGCCGCTAGCGTTTTCCATGGCGCGACGGGAGCCGTCGGATACCGGTTGACCTGCATGAACTCCCGTTACGTGAGGTCGTTTTCGGTCCAGACCAGTTGTGACCGGTTGAGTCCGGTCGAGTCGAAACGGTGATCGCAATGGCGCGAGCGGAAAACAAGGAATCGGCGGGCCCGGCAACGCGATTGGTGGCGGACATCGCCCGCATGATGCGACTGCGAAAAGGGATGACACAGGAACAGGTCGGCGTCGAAACAGGCTTCTCGGCGGCGGCGATCAGCGCGATGGAGACCTGCGCGCAACCGGCGAGCGACCAGATGCTGGTGGCGCTGGGAGGGGCGCTGGGCGACGAGTTGGGCATCTTCGAGCAGGCGAGGGAGTACGTACGGCTGGACAAGTACCCCGCGCAGTTCAAGAACTACGTGCTGCTGGAGCAACGGGCGGTGGGCCTGTGCCTGTACGCGACGCTGGTGGTGCACGGCCTGTTCCAGACGGAGGCGTACGCGCGGGCGCTGATCGGTGGGGGCTATCCGCCGCTGCCGGAAGAGCGGGTGGAGGAGCTGGTCGAGGTACGCGTGGCGCGGAAGGCGCTGTTCGATCGGGAACCGACGGCGCTGATCGAGGTGATCCTGGAGGAGTCGGTGCTGCGCCGGACGATCGGTGACGCGGGGGTGATGCGTGACCAGCTTTCGCACTTGGCGGAGTGCGCGAAGCGCCGTAACGTGACGCTGCAGGCGCTGCCGCTGGACTGCGGCTTGGGGGGCGAGTACGCGGGCGCCTACGGCGACATGACCCTGGTGGAGACGCCAGAACACGACCGCCTGGTGTACCTGGAGCCGCAGGAGGAATGCCTTCTGATCTCCGAGCCGACAAAGGCGAGCACCTACACCCAGCGCTATGCGAAGATCCGAGCACAGGCCTTGGGTCCTCGCGAATCGCTGGGCCTCATCGAGCGGTTGGCGGGAGACCAGGAATGACAAGCACCTTGCGGTGGTTCAAGTCGAGCTACAGCAACCCCAGTGGCGGCGACTGCGTCGAGATCGCCCTCGACTGGCAGAAGTCGAGCTACAGCAACCCGAGCGGCGGCGAATGCGTCGAGGTGGCCACCTGCCCCCACGCCGTCCACGTCCGCGACTCGAAGGTCACCGAGGGCCCGACCTTCACGGTCGCCCCAGCAGCCTGGACGACGTTCCTCACCTGGGCCGAATAGTCCGCGACCCCCTGCCCGTCGCGCAGCCGTGCGCGATCGGGCAGGAACGGGTCCCGCGGCTGTTCGGTCGGGTCAGCCCTCGCCCTGACCGGCGCTGCCCATCGGGCCGACCTTCACCGAGGAGCCGCCGCCGTCCGTGACGGGCAGCGTGGCTTCGCCCGGCCACTCGATCGAGACCGACTTCGTCTCGTCCGGCGGGGTCACCACGAGCGACGTGACGCGGACGCCGGAGCCGCCCGAGTCGTTCATCGGGTAGGTGACGCCGAAGAAGATCGACTTCCCGTCCTTGAGGATGGTCGTGTCCACCGGCTCACCGGCGCGCTCGGCGGAGATCATCCCTGAGTCGGTCCCGAGGTCGACGCCCGCGTACGCGGCCAGCGCGCAGTCCCGGCCGGCGCCGTTCTTGAACTCCACCGCGACGGTGCCCTCGGTGTCGCCTCCGATGGTGGCGTCCGACGCGGTGATCTCCAGCTCGTCGGTGCGGCACTTGCCGATCTCGCCGTTCTCGTTGGAGCCGGTCCCCGCGACCGTGCCCTTCCCGCCCTCCTCGTCCGAACCACCCGAACCGTCCGAGCCCGCGTCGTCGGGCGCGGAAGACCCGGTGGACGTGGACGACGGGTCGGCCTGTCCCGTGAGGTCCTCGTCGTTACAGGCCGTGAGCGAGAGGGCGGTGGCGATGGCCAGGGCGGCGAAGGTGAGCTTGCGAACGCGCATCGTTTCTTCCTCAACAGTGAGTACCAGCGAGCATTTCTGATCACCAAGAGCGGCCCGGCCCGGGGGAGCGTTCCGCCCAACCGGCCGCTAATACACCCCTGTTACACGCGCAACCAGGCACAACACGCCCCACCACCGCCCTCGCACCAACCCGCCCGGCCCCCTCCCGTACCGCCTTCCGGCCCTCAACCCAGGGCTCGAACGCCAGTCCGCCGGGCACCCCACCGGCGGCCCGACACGGCGGTTCCCACGCCCATTTCGCACCTGCCCACGACCGCCACCCGCTGGGACAGACCCGTAACCCGGGGGCCCTTGACCACAGCCGGTGACAAGCATCCCGCCGGTAATCTGCGGGACATGACCAACTCACAAGCCGGCCAGGACGATGCCGGGGTCGCGATAGCCGCGGCACGTGCCGGCGCGGACGTGGTGCGCGGCATGTACGGCCGACGGCTCACCCGTATCGACAAGGGCGCCGGGGACTTCGCCACCGCCGCCGACATCGAGGCCGAGAAGGCGATCCTCGCTGTCATCCGTGCGGCTCGACCCGACGACGCGGTGCTCGGCGAGGAGGGCGGGCAGCGGGGCGCCGCCGATGCCGCGCGCCAGTGGTTGGTGGATCCCCTGTGCGGCACGGTGAACTACGCCGTCGGCAACATGCTGGTGGCCGTCAACGTGGCGCTGCGCGACGGGGCGGCGGCGGTGGCCGATCCGTTCAGCGGCGAGGTCTTCTTCACCGACGGTGAGACGGCCTGGGTGCGGCAGGACGGGGCCGATACCCAACTGGCCCCTACGCCGGCCTCTCAACTCGTGGACGTCAACCTGGACCCGCCGTTCCCGAGCGCGCCCGGCTTCCGGGCCGTGGACCTGCTGGCCGACCCGGAGTTCGTCGAGCGGTTCCGACCACGAGTCGTATCCACGACGATCGCCCTGGCCTGGGTCGCGGCGGGCAAGCGCGCCGCGTACGTCACCGATGGCGGCGACTTCTCCGCGAGCGTGCATTTCGCCGCCGGCATCGCTCTGTGCCGAGCCGCCGGCTGTGTGGTCACCGGGATCGACGGAGCCCCGATCGGCAAGGCAGGCCGCGGACTTGTCGTGGCGGCGGACGCCGAAACGCATGGGCTGCTGATGTCGATGATCGGCAGCCGGAACTAGAGCCTGTATCCGGTCGTGACCGCCGGATCACGTCACGAGGCGGCCAACAGCGGGCCGAGTTCGGCGGCCCACTCCGGGTAGAGCGCGACCTTCTCCTCGTGCAGGGCGAGGATGTCCCGGGCAAGGCTGGGCGTCATGTCGTCGGACAGGTCCGGGCCGATGGCGATCCTGGCCAGATAGGGCATGATCTGCGGGTCGCCGGCCAAGTGGACCGGATCGTGCATGTACCGCCGCAGAGCCGGTAGGTCGGCGATGCCGACGCAGCAGGCATGGGTGAAGCCATCGGAATCGCTGAGTATCTGACCTACCGTCGAGAACGAAACCGACTCGACGGAGGCCGTCCGCCGTATCACCGCGAGCACGCGCTCGCGCTCCTCTTCGGTCGCGGTCTCCTTGAACGCAAATCGCAGCATGTGAACGATCACGCCTGTCCCACCCTTCCACACGTACTGAACCAATTGGTTCAAGTCTCCAGTCTGACCAGTTCAATGGATAGACTGAACCCATGGGTTCAAAAGCGTCAACCGGGGCCAGGCGTAGGGCTCGTGGGCCGATCGAGCGGCAGCAGTCGATCCGGGCGTGGCCTGCGGCCTGCGTCTGCACCGGCTGCCTGGTGCGAAACTTCGGGCCATGACCTCACCCGAGCTCAGCGACCTGGACTACCTCCGGGAGATCGAGCGCCTCGCCAACCGCGTCAGCGTGGAGGCATCCAACGAAGGATGGCTCTCGTTCCAGGTTGTCAGCGGTCGAGACGACCGAGGGGCTGTTCGAGAACTGGGCCCGCGGGAGGGCACTCGACCCGGTGTCACCATCGTGCGCCAGGGATGGGTAGGACCGATGACGTTCTCGCCTCGCGGCGTCAGACGGACGGGGCTTGGCAGTCTGCCGCTGTCCTAGGCTCTGGCCCTCGGTCAGAGCCGTGTCCACATGAAAATCGCAGCGAGGTGCCGTACGGCCCGGTCAGGAGACACGCTCCAGACCCGCACCCGGAAGGGACCCCTCGCTCCTCCGCTCCTCTCAGCGGTCGCCGTCGAGGTCGACGCAGAGGACCAGCAGGCAGAGCCCCGGGTCCGACTCCTCCGGTGGGTCGGCGGCCGGGGGCGGCGGTGCGGGTGCCGGGGTGGTGGGCTCGTTCGGTTGTTGGGTCGGGTCCTCGGCCGCCGGCGGGGTGTCGGGCGTCTCAGGGGTGGTGGGCGACTCGGGCTGCGTCTCCGCCGTGGGGCGGGAGTTGTCGTCCGGCGCGTTCGGCGGCGGGGTCTTCCGCTTCGCGGGCGCGTCCACCGGGGTGATCGCGGTCGCGCTCCCCGGGGCGTTGTCGGCCTTGGACGGGCCGGTACCGCCGGTGCCGCTCTCGGAGTGCTGGGGGTCGCGTGTACGGGGCCGCTCGGTCTCCGAGCCGGTGTCGACGGAACCCGCCGACGATGTGGACGGAGCCGTGGACGGGTCCGGCGTCGAAGACGCCTGGGCCTGACTGGCTGAGGGCCGGGACGACGGCATGAAGGCGAGCGTCAGCCCACCGCCGACGAGCGCGACGGTCGACGCGACCACGGCGCGGCGCCGCTGCTTCTTCCAGTCCGCCATCCGCCGCCGACGGGCGGCGCGACCGGTCGCGGAGGAGGCGGAGGGACCGATCGGCACGTCCACGTCCACATCCACGTCGGCGTCCCCGTCCGGGCCGTGGAAGCCCGGGAAGGCGTCGAACTCCCGCGTGTGGGATATCTCGGACATCACCGCGACCGTCGACGGAGTGTGGTGAACGTGCGAGCCGGAGGGTGCGATGTCGGGGGCGTAAGCACCACAACCGGGGCACACGAAAACCCCGTTGAGGGTCCGACGGCACGTAGAGCAGTAGTCCATCCGCGATCTTTCTGTGCTGACTGCGCCGTCTGGAAGCCGACGACCGGTCTGGTTCCGCACTCAGGATCGAGCGCGCAACAACCTAACGGCCACTCCGGGAGGCGGTGCGGACCCCATGTGTCACTCCTGCGAAGATCGCGAAACGGTGCGCCCGGCATGTTTGCTCTACCTAGGTAGACGAACGGTTTCTACCTAGGTAGATTGACGCCATGTCAGAAGTGCGGATGACACCCCATGCGAGGACGGTGCTGCGCGCCCTGCTCGGGCAGGGAGCGGACGGCACCCGTCGATCGGCGGTGCTGGCCGAAGGGCTGTACGGCCTCGAACTCTCCCGAATGACAGACCTCCCCAACGGGACGCTCTTCCCGATCCTGGAGCGGCTGCGGCAGGCGGGATGGGTCGAGCGCTACTGGGAACAGGACGAACTCGCGGAGGCGGAGGGCCGCCCCAGGCGTCGCTTCTACAAGATGTCCTCGAAGGGCGCCGACCTCGCGCCGCACGCCCTCGCCGAAGCGACGGCGACCGACGCGATCCGCTCCGGCCGCGCGCCCGGCCGCCCCGGACTGGCGGGAGGGGCCCGATGACACCGCTCAGGAAGAGCATGAGTTCGGTCATGTCCCGGCGCGATTACGAATTGCGCGAGCAGGCCTTGAGGGAGGCGAAGCGACGGGATCCGATCCGCACGGGCGGCCGTACGCTCCAACTGGCGGCCCAACTCCTCCCCGGCGCCGACCGGTCCGACTGGCTGGAGGAGCAACGCGCCTGCCTCACCGACCTCCCGGACCGTCGCGCCCGCCGCCGCTGGATCGTCTCCGCGCTGCTCGGGACGCCCCGGTACGCGTACACGGTGCGCACGGGCCGCAAGAAGGAGGCGGCATGACCGCCTCCGACCCGAACCCCGGCCCCGAGCCCGGCCCGTTGCTGAGCGCACACGCCGCGCTGGTCCTCGTGACGGCGGCGTTCATCGGCACGATCGTCGGCACCCTCACGTACTTCAGCACCCACGACACCCCCGCCGCGCTCCTCGCGGGCCTGACCGCGTCCGGGGCGGGCACGCTGGCGCTGGACAGACTGATCGGCCACTGACGCCACCCACCGAGGGTGCGGGGCCGGGTGCACCCGGCCCCGCACCCCTCCGGTGCGGCTACTTCTCCAGCTGGATCGCGCGCACGCCCGTGCCCCGGTAGCGGGTGGGGTACCTGGTCAGGACCGGACGGCCGCGAGGCCACTCCACCGACGGCATCGCCAGGTGCAGCGCGTGCGCGCCGCTCCAGCCCTCGTCGGCGGCGCCCTTGGGGTCGGAGGGCGACTCGGCCATCAGCCCGCGCAGGCGCTTGCCGACCGCCGACGCTCCGGCGAAGTCGAGCGCGGTGATGTCCACGGACGGCAGCGAGCCGATGTGCTCGGCGACGCCCGCCCGGTCCGCCTCGGCGACAGCCAGGCACAAGGCCGGGATATAGATCCGGAGCGTCGGGTCCTTCTCGGCCTCGACCACGAAACGGGACGCCATCCGGTTCCCCGCGCCGAGCGCGAGGGCCGCCGAGTCGTCGAGCACGATGGCGCGCGCCGGCGGGTACTTGTTCTCGGCTGAGCTCACTGGATCTCTCCGATGCGTCCGGAAGCGACGGCGGCCCACAGCGCTTCGCCGGCCTTCTCGTCCTCGTCGGTGTACGGCCTGCCGAGGAAGTGCTCCTCGACGTACGCCCTGGTCTCCGCGTACCGCGCCGCCAGCTCCTCCTTTGTCGGAGTGGCACCGGCCAGCTCGGTGAGCAGGTCCCGCATGGACAGACCTCGGTCCCTGGCCAGCTCCTGGAGCCGGTCGCGGACGGCGGGGTCGACCTTGATCGTGGTGTCAGCCATGAGGACAGTATACCGACGGTATACCACCTCTGGGCGTACGAGTGTGACGGTCATGTCACTCCGTTCTCTTGGGGGACCCGGCCCTCTCTCGGGGCCGGGAGTCTCACATCGCCGCGCAGGCCCCGCCTGCGACAGCCCCGCCCGCCAGGGCCTCCCGGGCGAGCGCCCGACCCCTGCGCGCCGCCGCGACGAAGCCGCGGGTCTCGGGCGTCGGGGGCGGCAGGGCGCAGGCGCGGCAGGTGCCCGAGGGGGCCAACGGGGCGCCGCAGTCGGGGCATTCGGCGCGCAGCGCCGGGGGGACGGGGCGTGGTGGGCGGGTTGGCATCTTGCGGCGCAGGCGGTCCGCGAGCAGGCCGGGGGGTGAGAGGACGCGTACGGGCAGGCCGCAGGTCAGCGCCTCGCGCAGTTGCGCGTCACTCGCGCCGGCCTCCCGCCACTCGCCGACCAGTGGCGCCAGCCGTACCGCCTCGGCGGTACCGAGCGTGAGCCGGGGGTCGCGGCCACCCAGCGAGAGCAGCAACTCCGTCGCGGAGCGCAGCTGTTCAGGGACGGTCAGCTTGGGCAGCAACCGGCGCTTCCGCACGGGCACGGGCACAGACACAGACACAGGTTCGCGCTCGCGCTCCGGGGAGGGAGGTTTTTGTTCCCCCGTCTTTACTCCCGTAGGGAGCGAGCCCGCATCACCAGCAGCCCGGTCACCGGAGGCCAGGTTCTGGCCATTCTCCGCCGATTCGGCTGTCACCCGATCCGCGTACGTGCAGTCGAACACCTCGTACACCGTGGAGAGTTCGCCGCTTTCCGGGTTCTTCACCAGCACCCGGCGCAGATAGCCGGAACGCTCCAGGTCAGTCAGCGCGTCGGCGATTCGCGCGCGGCCTTCCTTGCGTTGCTCGGCGAGCGTCCGGATCGACGCGCGGGCCCCGTTGGGCAGACTCAGCAGGTACAGCAGTACGCCCAGCGCACACCACGAGATGCTGCGATCGCGCAGCAGCGCGTTGGTGAAGGTGGAGAAGGAACGCGTCGGCTTGGTACGGTAAATGCGCATCGGGAAGCCCTTAGCTCCTGGTGTCGAGCCCCCGG
The DNA here is from genome assembly GCF_042670825.1 of Streptomyces sp. NPDC057137. Lineage (NCBI taxonomy): Bacteria > Bacillati > Actinomycetota > Actinomycetes > Kitasatosporales > Streptomycetaceae > Streptomyces > Streptomyces sp. NPDC057137. The sequence continues at coordinate 32,677 of NZ_JBHUUW010000014.1, forward strand.
GTGTTAGCGCACCGCGGGGGCATTCTCATGCCCTGATGCCAGGCGCGGCATCGACTCCGTGACTGTAACGCCACACACCGTGACGATGGCAAATGCCAAGACCGGGACCCGAACCCGGAGTTGGGATACCCGGAGCCCGGAAACCGAGCCAGGGCCGACCTGCGACGTTCCCGTAAATGTCCGCTTTCACCCGACCGGTGACAGCCCGTCACACCCTTCTCGGAGTTCACCCATGGGAGTGAACCTCCCCGCCCATCATCCGCAGCATCCCCATCCCCCCGGTCCTGAAGAACCGGACCACGAGCGACGCCGCCAGCACGAGGAAGGCGATGTTCAGGAAGGTCGTGTAGTTCCAGGTGATCCCTTCCGTCGGGATCCGCGCGTCGGCCTGGTCCGGGACCAGACCCAGCCCGCCGAAGGTGAACTCCACGACGTAACCGGCGACCACCATCGCGACGTAGAAGGTCCCCAGGAGAAAGAGCGCCGTCCGTGCCCCGTAGTACTTCCGGTAGATGTTGAGGATCGGCAGGATCAGCAGGTCGGCGAAGATGAACGCGACCACGCCGCCGAAGCTGATGCCGCCCTTCCAGAGCACGACCGCGAGCGGCACGTTGCCGATCGAGCAGACGAACGACGCGATGGCGACCAGCGGGCCGATGAGCGGGCCCCACAGTTTGGACGCCAGCGGGTGGCCGTCGAAGAAGAACGCGCGCCAGAAGGAGTCCGGCACCCACGCCGCGATGGCGCCGGCGATGAGCAGGCCGATGACCAGGTCGCGCAGGATCGCCGCCCATTCCATGACGAACACGTGGGCGGTGGCGGTGAACCCCTCGCGGGAGAACAGCCTCCGGGCGAAGGACCCCTCACTCCTGACGGACATGTCCATCGCGGCGTGCCCCTCCATCGAGCCCGCCAGCCCGCGCTCGGCCTGCGCGCGAGCCCGGCGCAGGAGTCCGTCGCGGAGGAACAGCCGGAACAGTACGGCCAGGACCACGATCATGACGGGTCCCCCGACGAACTCCGCCACCGTGAACTGCCAGCCCATCAACAGCGCCAGGATCACGCCGAGTTCGACGACGAGGTTGGTGGACGCGATCTCGAAGGCCATCGCGGCGGTGAAGTTCGCGCCCTTGAGGAAGAGGGAGCGGGCGAGAGCGACGGCGGCGTACGAGCACGAGGAGGATGCCGCGCCCAGCCCGGCGGCGACGACGAGAGTACGGGGGCGGTCGTCGCCCAGCAGGGCGACGACCGTGGACTTGCGGACGACCGCCTGGACGACGGCGGACAGGGCGAAGCCCAGGATCAGGGCCCAGGTGATCTCCCAGGTCATGGAACCGGCGATCGACAGTGCGTGCAGTACGGCGTGGAGTACGGCGTGGAGTACGGCGTGGATCATCCCCGCAGCCTTCCGACCGGAGGGCGGCCCGGGGCGGACCGACACGTGGGAGGCCACGACGGAACTCCGCCGGCCCTCCCCTGAACACCAAGTGCCGTCCGGCGAACGGCTCGTGAACATCCGTCATCGAAATCCGCCCCCGTACTGCTGTTCGCCCCGCACCCACCTACCGTCACCTCACGAGGTCGGAGAGTGCCGGGGGGCGACGGATCGTGGAGTGGTTCGACGGAGAGAACATATTCGCGGTCTTCTCCACACTGCTGGGCCTGCTGACCTCGGTCGGGGTGCTCTGGTACGAGCGCAGGGTGCCGCGCCGTAAGCGGATCGGCTACCGCGTGCAGATGGACACGGCCATCGGCAGCCACGTCCGCTCCGGCCACACGAACGTACGCCTCGGACTGTTCGACGACGACCCGGACATGGCCGACGCCACCCTCGTACTGCTGCGCCTGGAGAACGACGGCTCGCAGACCATCTCGGTGGACGACTACACCTCACCCGACATCCACGGTCTGACCGTCACGTTCACCGGCCGCACGATCAAGGGTGTCGCCGTCACGCTGCCGTCCGCGGCCCGCCATCTGATGTCGCACTTCACCCACGCGAGGGGCCTGCGCAGCTCCGACAGTGTGCTCACCGTCCCGAAGGTCCCGCTCAACAAGGGGCAGCACTTCAAGCTGCTGGTACTGCTGACGGGCGGCGAGGTCGGCGAAGAGGTCACCGTCAGCGGTGGGATCTCCGAGGGCGAGGTGGTCGTCAACAGCGCCATCGCCCCCGACGAGGCACCGCCCGTGTTCAGCCGCGCGACCCGCCTCATCACGGTTCTGCTGACGGTCTGTGTGGTCACGCTCGCCTCGATCATCGTCCTGCGGGACGACACCCGGCCCCCCATCGGCTGCGCGACGGGCGAGCTGACCGTCATCGGGTCGACCGCCTTCAGGCCGGTGGCCGAGGAGTTGGGGAAGAAGTACGAGGACGACTGCCCCGGCTCGGAGATCACCGTGGACCTCAACGGCAGCGCGGCCGGAATCCGCGAACTGGCCGAGGCGGGAACGGAACGGAAGAAGGGCTCACCGGCGACGGTCGCCCTCTCCGACGGTCCGGAGTCGACGGGGAACGACCAACTGCGGGAGAACCGGGTCGCGGTGTCCGCGTTCGCCCTGGTCGTCAACGACGACGTGGATCTGGACGGGCTGTCCACGTCCGACGTGGACAGGATCTACCGCGGCGACATCACCAACTGGAAGCAGCTCGGCGGCCCGGACCTCGCCATCCGTCTCGTCAGCCGCAACGCCGGCTCCGGTACCCGCGACACCTTCCAGCGCCGTATCCTCCAGGGCTTCGAGCCGGGCGCCTCGTCCACCGACTGCCAGAAGAAGGACGACCCGAACGCCCGTGTCTTCCGCTGCGAGTTCGAGAGCACCGAGCAGGTCCTGAACACCGTCGCCGATCTGCCCGGCGCCCTCGGCTACAGCGAACTGCGCTCCGCCACCCCCACGAAGGGCCTGCACCGGCTGGAGCTGGACGGGCGGGCGCCGTCGATCGACGACATCGCGGAGAGCGGGTACCCGTACCGCGAGATCGAGTACGCGTACACGTACGGCCGCCCGCCCGCCAGCTCACTCGTGTCCAGCTTCCTCAACTACCTGATCAGGGGCAGCGGACAGGACGTCATCCGGACGCACGGACATCTGCCGTGCGGGACACCCGAGGGGCTGAAGATCTGCGCAGAGGAGTAGAAGCGCAGGAGTAGGCGCGCAGGAGTAGGGGCGGGCAACGTGGCGCGCGAGCGCCCCGGCGGCCGTCACCGACCGCCGGGGCGCCGACGCACCCGCCAACACGAGTGCCACAGGAAATCGCTACAGGAATCGCTACAGGAACGAGTTGATCTGGATCGTCTCCGTACGGCCCGGACCCACACCGATCGCGGAGATCGGAGCGCCCGACATCTCCTCCAGCGCCTTCACGTAGTCCCGCGCGTTCTTCGGCAGATCCTCGAACGTCTTCGCCTTGCTGATGTCTTCCGTCCAGCCCGGCAGGTACTCGTAGATCGGCGTCGCGTGGTGGAAGTCGGTCTGGCTGTACGGGAGTTCCTCGACGCGCTTGCCGTCGATCTCGTACGCCACACACACCGGGATCCGCTCCCAGCCCGTCAGCACGTCCAGCTTCGTGAGGAAGAAGTCCGTCAGACCGTTGACCCGGGTCGCGTACCGCGAGATCACCGCGTCGAACCAACCGCAGCGGCGGTCGCGGCCCGTCGTGACACCCCGCTCGCCGCCGATGCGCCGCAGCGCCTCGCCGTCCGCGTCCAGCAGCTCCGTCGGGAACGGGCCGGCGCCGACGCGCGTCGTGTACGCCTTGAGGATGCCGATGACCCGGCTGATCTTCGTGGGGCCGACACCGGAGCCCGTACAGGCGCCGCCCGCCGTCGGGTTGGACGAGGTCACGAAGGGATACGTGCCGTGGTCGACGTCCAGGAGCGTGCCCTGACCGCCCTCGAAGAGGACGACCTTTCCGGCGTCGATCGCGTCGTTGAGGACGAGCGTGGTGTCGCTGACGTACGGACGCAGCTTGTCCGCGTAGACCAGCAGTTCTTCGACGATCTTCCCGGCCTCTATGGCGCGCCGGTTGTAGAGCTTGGCGAGGATCTGGTTCTTGAAGTCCAGCGCCGCGTCGACCTTCTGGATCAGGATCGACTCGTCGTAGAGGTCCTGGACGCGGATACCGACCCGGTTGATCTTGTCGGCGTACGTCGGGCCGATGCCACGGCCCGTCGTGCCGATCTTCCGGGATCCGAGGAACCGTTCCGTCACCTTGTCCATCGTCGTGTGATACGACGTGATCAGGTGGGCGTTTCCGCTGATCAGAAGCTTCGACGTGTCGACGCCACGGTCGTTGAGCCCACTCAGCTCGGAGAGCAGGACGGCCGGGTCGATGACAACGCCGTTGCCGATCACCGGCGTGCATTCAGGCGAGAGGATTCCGGAAGGGAGGAGATGCAGCGCGTATTTCTGGTCGCCTACGACGACCGTGTGGCCGGCGTTGTTGCCACCCTGGTAGCGCACCACATAGTCCACGGATCCACCGAGCAGGTCGGTGGCCTTTCCCTTGCCTTCGTCACCCCACTGAGCACCGAGCAGCACAAGTGCGGGCACAGGCGTACACCCCTTCCGGGCGGGGCATGTCCTAAGGCCAGGGGACGTACATACGTAGGACGCACACGCGCGATAGCTCGCACGAAGCAGTAAGACGCTGTACGACGAAGCCTGAGCCGTCGAACCGGTTGCCCCGGAATAGACCAAGCCCCTGGCGCAATAGCGCAAGGGGCTCTTGCACAAAGATGCTACCCGAGGAAGGACCGAGGTGTCGGCTCCAGAGCCCGCCGAGAACGGTGCGCAGCAGCTTCTGGTGGTCATCGACCCGGTCGCCCGCCGGACCGACGGCGAATCAGTCCGGATCGCGAAAGATGTGCTGAGCGCGGGCGCGACCGCGAAAATCTGTCTGCCGGACGGCCCCGCCGAGTTCGCGCGGGTGCTGGCCCGCAGAGGCGCGCGGCGGCCGGTGGTGATCGGCGACGACCGCGCCCTGCTGCGGACGGTGGCCCTGCTGCACCGGGAGCGCGAACTGTCCGCGGGCGCGCTGTCGCTGGTGCCGGTCGGGGTGTCGGTCGACCTGGCGCGCTCACTCGGCGTGCCCACCGGCGCGGTCGCGGCGGCGCGGGCGGTGCTCGACGGGGTCGTACGGCGGCTGGATCTGCTCGTCGACGACAGCGACGGGGTGGTGCTGGGGGATCTGCGGATCCCGGCGCTGCCGCCGGCGGACGAGCGGTCGGGGCGCGGGGGTGGTGCGGGAGGGCCGGGCGGCTCGTCCGTGTGGCACACCTGCCGGTCCCTGGTCCGGACGCTGGTCAAGCCCGTGCCGCAGTTGCTCGCCGTCCACACGCACCGGTTGCGGGTGGAGGCGGACGGTGTCGTGCTGAGCGATCTGGACGAGCCGGTCGAGACGGTGACGGTGCGCTCGCGGGGCGGCCGGGCGGAGGTCGTGATCCGTACGCGCGCCTCGGCCGAGCCGATCACCGCCAGCGCGCTGTCGGTGACGGTCTCGGGCGCGGACTTCCGCTACCGGGCGGACGCGGCGGTGACGGGGCCGGTGCGGACGCGGACGTGGACGCTGCGGGCGGGGGCGTGGGGGCTGACGCTGCCGGCAGACGTCTGACGGGCTGCCTGACGGGCCGCCTGATCCGTGGTCGCCCGCCGGGCGTGCCCCCGGCCGGCTTTCTCCGTGCCCGAACCGGCCTTCTCAGTGCCCGAACCGCTCCAGGCGGTGTGCGCGCCAGCGGTCCATCACCACGACGATCTCGTCCTCCAGGAACTGGAAGAACGCCATCGTCTCGTTGAGCCTGCGCCCCGGCGCCGTGTCGGCGCCCAGTTGCTCGACGCCCTCGCGCAATGTGCCCTCCCACCGCTTCAGCACCGAATTGCGGCTGGTCAGCGCCTCGTACCACTGATCGCTGTGCACCCGGTAGCGCTCGCGCCGCGAGCCCGGTTCGCGCTCGCGCGTGACCATGTCGACCTGGGCGAGATAGCGGATCGCGCCCGACACGGCGGCGGGGCTCACCTGGAGCTGCTCGCCGAGTTCGGCGGAGCTCATGACGCCCCGCTCGGAGGAGAGCAGCGCGGCGAACACCCGGGCCGGCATCCTCGTCATCCCGGCCTCGACGAGCTGCGCCGCGAAGCGTTCGACGAAGCGTGAGACCACCTCGGCGTCGCGCTGCTCGCCCATGCCGTCCCTGGTCTCTTCGGTCACCACTGGTTCCTCTCCCTGGTCAGTGCGGTCTCACTTTATACGGTTCCTTAACTTCACAAGTTTCTGAAAGTAGCGTACTTTCCGAAACATGAAGAAGGCAATCACCGTCGCCGGACTGCACAAGTCGTTCGGCCGGACTCACGCACTGGACGGCCTCGACCTCGCCGTCGAATCCGGTGAGGTCCACGGCTTCCTCGGCCCCAACGGCGCCGGCAAGTCCACCACCATCCGCGTCCTTCTCGGGCTCCTGCGCGCCGACTCCGGCGCCGCCCAACTGCTCGGCAAGGACCCGTGGAAGGACGCCGTCGCCCTGCACCGGCGGCTCGCCTACGTACCCGGCGACGTCGAGCTGTGGCCCAACCTCACCGGCGGGGAGGCCATCGACCTGCTCTCCAAACTGCGCGGCGGGCTGGACCGGCAGCGCAGGGACGAGCTGATCGAACGGTTCGACCTGGACCCGACCAAGAAGGGCCGCGCCTACTCCAAGGGCAACCGGCAGAAGGTCGCCATCGTCGCCGCGCTCGCCTCCGACGCCGAACTGCTGCTCCTGGACGAGCCCACGGCCGGTCTCGACCCGCTCATGGAGGTCGTCTTCCAGGACGTCATCCTCCAGGCGAAGGCCGCCGGCAAGACCGTGCTGCTCTCCAGCCACATCCTGGCGCAGGTCGAGAAGCTCTGTGACCGCGTGAGCATCATCCGGCAGGGGCGGAACGTACAGTCCGGCACGCTCAGCGAGATGCGGCACCTCACCCGTACGACCGTCGAGGCCGAGACCGAGCGCCCGGCCACCGGACTCGACGCCCTGCCCGGCGTCCACGGGGTGCGGCTGACCGACCGCAGGGTGCACTTCGCCGTCGACGGCGCGCACCTCGACGCCGCGATCCGCACGCTCGGCGAATTCGGCATCCGGGGCCTGATCAGCCACCCGCCGACGCTCGAAGAACTGATGCTGCGGCACTACGGCGACGAACTGGCCGTGGGCGGGCACCCCGGCGGCGTGGGCGACGACTCCGACAACTCCGACGACGACTTCCAAGACGTCCCGGCCGCCGCCGACTCGGGCACCGGCACCGGCACCGGCACCAGTGGGGCTGCCCGATGACCACCGTCACGGCACCCGCCGCCGGCCACACCTCCGCGCCCGACCGGACCGGCTCCGGCGCCCTCGCCGGCACCGGGACGCTGATCCGCTTCGGCCTGCGCCGGGACCGCGTCCGTATCCCCGTCTGGGTGCTCGCCCTCACCCTCGGCACGCTGTCCACGGTCACCGAGTTCAAGACGCTGTACGCCACCGCCGAGGAACGCGCCACGGCCGTCAGCTCCATGGACAGCCCCGCCGCGCTCGCCATGACCGGCCCGCACCACTACCTCGACGACTACAACATCGGCTCGATGATGGGCCACCAACTCCTCGGCTTCATGGCCGTCCTCGTCGGCCTCATGAGCGTCCTGATCGTCACCAGGCACACCCGCAACGAGGAGGAGACCGGCCGCGCCGAACTGGTGCGCTCCACCGTCGTCGGCCACCACGCGCAGCTCGCGGCCGCGCTGGTCGTCGCGACCGTCGCCAACCTCGCGCTCGCCGCCCTGCTGACGCTGAGTGTCCTCTCGACGGGCATCGACGGGATCGGCACGAGCGAGGCACTGCTGTACGGGCTCACGCACGCCGCCGTCGGTCTCGTCTTCGCGGGCGTCGCCGCCGTCACCGTACAGATCACCGCCCATACGCGCGGCGCCTCCGGCATGGCGCTCGCCGTGATCGGCGTCGCCTATGTGCTGCGCGCCTCAGGCGACGTGGGCAACGACGCGCTGTCCTGGCTGTCACCGATCGGCTGGGCCCAGCGCACGTACGTCTTCGTCGACAACCGCTGGTGGCCGCTGCTGCTGTGTCTGGCGCTCGCCGCGCTGACCGCCGCCGCCGGTTTCGTGCTGAGCACGCGGCGCGACGTCGGCGCGGGCCTGCGCTCCGCCCGGCTCGGCCGCCGTACCGCCTCCGACGCGCTCACCCGGCCGTTCGGCTTCGCGCTGCGACTGCACCGGGCGACCCTGCTGGGCTTCGGCGCGGGGCTCTTCGTGATGGGCGTGATGTACGGCTCCATCCTCGGCGACGCCGCCGACATGATGAAGGACATCGAGCAGGTCCAGGAGGCGCTGGCCAAGATCGGCGGCTCGTCCATCGCGGAGTCGTTCGCGTCGATGGTCATGGTCGTCATCGCCGTGGTCGCCGCCGTGTACGTGGTGATGGCCGCGCTCCGGCCGCGCGCCGAGGAGAGCGCGGGCCGCGCCGAACCGCTGCTGGCCACCGGCCTGTCCCGCGACCGCTGGGTGGGCAGCCATGTGGCCGTCGCCCTCGCCGGGGGTACGGCGCTGCTGCTCGCGGCCGGTCTTGGCTTCGGCCTCTCGGGCGCGGCCTCGGTCGGGGACGGCGGCCTCGTCCTCCAACTGGTCGGCGCCGCACTCGCGTACGCGCCGGCGCTGTGGGTGACGGTGGGCGTGGCCGTCGCGATCTTCGGCTGGTACCCGCGCGCCGGGGCGGCGGCGTGGATCGTGCCCGTGTACGCGTTCCTGGTCGGGTATCTCGGGTCGATCCTCCAGTTCCCGGACTGGATGAACAACCTGTCGCCCTTCGGGCACGTGCCGCAGCTCCCGGCCGCCGACATGAGCTGGACGCCCATGCTCGTCCTCACCGCCGTCGCGGCCGGGCTGATCTGGCTGGGGCTCGCGGGCTTCCGCCGCCGGGACCTGGAAACGAAGTGACGGCCGGGGTGTGGCGCCCCACGGGGGTGGGCGTCACATCTCGACCAGCAGCTCCTTCACACCCCGGATCACATATCCCGGCTTCCACTCCGGCTCGGCGGCGAGCCGGAGTGTCGGCGCGCGGCGCAGCAACTCACCGAACGACGCGCTCAGTTCGAGCCGCCCGAGCGCCGCGCCCAGGCAGTAGTGGATGCCCGCGCCGAACGTCACATGCGGATTGTCGGTCCGGGTGAGATCGACGGTGTCCGGGCGGTCGAAACGGGACGGGTCGCGGTTGGCGGAGCCGAAGAGAAGGGCGAGTTCGGCGCCGCGTGGCACGACCGTGCCGTCGATCTCGATGTCGTCGAGCACCCATCGCTCGAACATCTGGAGCGGGGTGTCGTACCGCAGCAGTTCCTCCACAGCTGTGGACAACGACGCCTCACCGGACCGCAGCGCCGCGAGCTGCTCGGGGTGCCGGAACAGCGTCCACCATCCGTTGATGGTGGTGTTGACCGTCGCCTCGTGGCCCGCGTTGAGCAGGAGCGCACAGGTGGAGATCATCTCCTGCTCGCTCAGCCGGTCCCCCGCGTCCTGCGCCGCGATCAGCGCCGAGAGCAGGTCGCCGCCGGGGGCGGCCCGCCGGGCGGCGATCAACTCCCGCAGGTAGTCGGTGAATTCGAGCGACGACCGGACCGCCCGCCGCGCCGCGTCCTCCGTCGGGTTCAGCTCGTACATCGCGCACATGTCGGCCGACCAGGGCCGCAGCAGCGCCCGGTCCGCCGCCGGGACCCCCAGCATCTCGGCGATGACGGCGACCGGCAGCGGCTCCGCCACCTCGGCGAGCAGATCCCCACCGCCCGCCGCACACAGCCCGCCCACCAGCTCGGCGGCAAGCCGCCGCACGGTCGGCGCCAGCACCTCCACGGTGCGCGGCGTGAACGCCTTGGAGATCAGCCGCCGGATCCTGGTGTGGTCCGGCGCCTCCAGGTCGAGCAGACCGTTGCCGTTGAGCAGATGGAAGGGCTCATGCGCCTCGGGCGGCGGCGTCCGGCCGAACTCCTCGTGCGTGAAGCGATGCAGATACGTCCGCCCCAGCCGCCGGTCCCGCAGCAGGGCGGACACATCGGCGTGGTGCGGGACCAGCCACTGCCGCGACGGCTCGAAGTAGTGCAGCCGGCCACGCTCACGCAGCTCCGCGTAGGCGGGATACGGATCGGCGACGAAGTCGAGCGACCACGGGTCGAAGGACACGGCGGGAGTGGACGCCCCGCGGAAGGAATCGGAAGAAACTGCCATGCCTGCACGCTACTGAGCCACGCCCCCGACTCCCAGAGCAAAGCCCGACGGACATCGTCCGGTGATCACGCGAAGGCGTGATCACCCCGGAGTGACCAGCCTCGCCTCGTACGCGAACACCGCCGCCTGGGTGCGGTCGCGCAGTCCCAGCTTCACCAGGATGCGGCTCACATGCGTCTTGATCGTGGACTCCGCCACGACGAGGTGGCCGGCGATCTCCGCGTTGGACAGGCCCTGGGCGATCAGGACCAGGACCTCCGTCTCGCGTTCCGTCAGCTCTCCCATCTGGGCCAGCGCGGGCGGGCGCGGGGACTCCGCGAGTTTGGAGAACTCCGTGATCAGCCGGCGCGTCACCGTGGGGGCGAGCAGTGCCTCGCCGGAGGCCACCACACGGACGCCGTCGGCCAGTTGGCGCGCCGACGCGTCCTTGAGGAGGAAGCCGGAGGCTCCCGCCCGCAGCGCCTGGTACACGTACTCGTCCAGGTCGAACGTGGTCAGGACGAGGACCTTCGCGTCCGCGTTCGCCGCCACGATCTCGCGCGTCGCCTCGATGCCGTTCAGCTCCGGCATCCGGATGTCCATCAGGACCACGTCGGGGGAGAGAGCCGCGACCTGGGTGACGGCCTCGCGGCCGTTCACCGCCTCGCCCACGACCTCGATGTCCGGCATCGCGTTCAGCAGCACCGAGAAGCCCTCGCGGACCATCACCTGGTCGTCGACGATCAGTACCCGAATCGTCATGACCGCTCCCCCTCGGCCGCCGGGGCGGCGTCCTGGCGCTCGTCCTCGTCCTGGGCGGCGACCGGTATGTACGCCGCCACCTCGTAGCCACCGTCCGGCAGCAGCTTCGCCGTCATCTCCCCGTTCAGCATGGACACCCGCTCCCGCATCCCCGTTATCCCGTGCCCGGCCCCCGGTGAGGGCTTCACCAGCCCCCGCGGCGGCGTATTGACGATCCGCAGGCCGAGCCCGCCCAGCACGTACGAGACCTCGACCGTCGCCGTCGCCCCCGGCGCGTGCCGCAGGGCGTTGCTGAGCGCTTCCTGGATGATGCGGTACGCCGACAGCTCGACGCCCTGCGGCAGTGCCCGGACCGCTCCGGTGACCGTCTTCTCCACGGTCAGGCCCGCCTCACGGACATTGGAGAGCAGCCCTTCGAGGTCGGCGAGGGTCGGCTGTGGGGCGTCCGGGGCGTCGTAGTCCTCCGCCCGTACGACTCCGAGGACCCGGCGCAGCTCGGTCAGCGCGGCGACGGCGTTCTCCCGGATGGTGGCGAACGCCTTCTCCAGCTCGGGCGGCGGATTCTCCACGCGGTAGGGCGCGGCCTCCGCCTGGATCGCGACGACCGACATGTGGTGCGCGACGACGTCGTGCAGCTCGCGGGCGATGGTGGTGCGCTCTTCGAGGAGCGTGCGCCGGCCGCGCTCGACCGCGTTGACGCTCAGCTGCACCGCCACCTCGTTCTTCGCGTCACGGCGGATATGTATCGCGGAGACCGTCAGCAGGGTGAGCGCGGAGACGAAGAGCATGGGCGCGCTGGTCGAGCCGTACCCGTACGCGTATCCCCCGCTGAAGAGTGTCCCGACGAACAGCGCGTACGCCAGGGTGACTATCCACATCCAGGCCGCGGTGCGCGGGTTCGTCCGTATCGCGACGATCGTCATCACGGCCAGATACGAGGCGAAGGCGGAGGGCGTCCAAGGCCAGTCGGAGTAGTAGGAAGCCACCGCGCCGGTGAACGCGGTGACCGCGAGGGCCAGCCACCAGGCCGCGACGGGCCTGACGAGGACCAGCAGAACGGGCGCCACCGCGAGCAGGTCGACACCCGCCCCGTTGCCGATTCCGATGATCAGCGCGAACAGCGCGCAGGAGACGATCGCGAAGTGCGGGAACCAGCCCGCATACTCCCGTATCGAATCCGGCAGCCGGCGTGTGATCACACCGTCCGTCGCCATGCGCGGCAGCGGCCGGTAGGCGAAGGCATCGGTGAAGAGGTCCTGGCGCAGGCCCTTGAGCATGCCCTCGGCCAGGCGGAACTCGGGGCTCCGGGCTTTCCCCGTCGCGGTCTTCGTCGTCTTCGTCTGCGTGTTCGTCACGTTTTCAAAGGTAAGGGGAGGGACAGGCACCGGTCGTCACCAGTGATAGGGATCCTTTCCCGTCCCTCCCAGGTACTACGAGCCCACCCACGAGAGCTACACGCGGCTCGTACGCGGTCCCTGTGCGGGTTCCTACGCGGTACGCCGGAACGCGTCCGCGTGCTCGGCCGCCCACTGCGCGAACGTACGCGCGGGACGCCCTGTGACCTCCGCCACCGTCCCGATCGGGGTCCGGCCCTCGGGCGGCGTGTTCCCGTACACCTCCAGCAGAAAGCCGATCACTTCCTCGCTCTGCCCGGCCGCCCGCCACTGCTCCAGCGCCTGCGCCTCGGTCAGCTCGACCACCTCGATCTTCCGGCCGCGGGCACCGGCCAGCGCGTCCGCCTTGTCGTGGATCGTCAGCGCCTCGGGCCCGGTGATCAGATACCTCTTGCCGCCGTGCCCGTCCTCGCTGAGCGCGACGGCGGCGACGGCACCGATGTCGCCCTCGTGGACCATGGCGCTCAGCCGCCCGACGAACGGCTCACGCACGGTGTCCTCGGCACGGATGTCCTCCGCCCACGCCAGCGCGTTGGCCATGAATTCGACGGGCATGAGCACGGTCCACGGAATGCCGCTCCCCGTCACCGCGTCCTGGAGCGGGGTGTCGCCGCCGCCGTTGAGCACGGTGATCCGGCGCACACCGGCCGCCGCCGCCAGCCCGACGATCTCGGGGCCGGTCTCCAGCGCCGCGAAACCCCCGCCGTCGAAGGTGATCAGATGCAGCCCGGTGACGCCTTCCAGCGCCGGGGCGAGCGACGCCGGATCGGCGAGGTCGCCGCGTACCACCTCGACACCGTCGGGGAAGTCGGAGAAGTCCGCCTTGGCGGGGTCGCGGGTCAGGGCGCGTACGGAGTGGCCGCGGCTGAGCAGTTCGAGGACTATCTGGCGGCCCACGGTGCCGGTGGCGCCTGTCACGAGGTAGACGTTCGCGTTGTTGGTCATGTGCCGAAGGTAGGAGGGCTTGCGGTCAGCTTCCGTCCGCAAGTACGGCGCACTCGACCATCGGCGGTCAGTACGCGAGCTGCGCCAGTTCCTCCGCCACGACCGCGCACGCGTCCGCACCCGGGTCGACCGGCGCGTAGTGCCCGACGTCCTCCAGCAGCGTGATGCCGACCATCTCCCCGGCCCTGGCGGCGGCGTCGACGTACGCCTCGGCCACGGCCTGCGGCACGACGTCGTCGTCCCGGCCCTGCACGACGGCGGTGGCGATCCCGGTGGGCAGCAGGGCCGACGGGTCCGCACTGTCCTTGCGCCCCTTCAACTCCCCTTCCCCACCGAGGAGTTGTACGACGGCTCCGCCGCACACACCCAGCTCGACAGCGGTCGTGAAGTCCGCGATGGGCGCGATCGCGACGACACCGCGCAGCCTCGGGGGCGAGTCCAGCCGCCACGGCGACCCCTCGGGCAGCACATGCCGCGCCGCCGCCCAGAGCGCGAGATGGCCACCGGCGGAGTGCCCGGTGACCACGATCCGGCGCGGATCGGCCTGCGGGAGGGCGTCGGCGACGAGCGCGGGCAGCGCGTCCATCACGGCGGCGATGTCGTCGAAGGTCTCGGGCCACCGGCCGGCGAACGGCTCGCCGGACACGTCGCCGTCGCTCCCCCGCCGGTACTCCACGTTCGCGACGGCGAACCCGCGCCGCGCCAGGAAGCCGGCGAACGGCGTCAGATGCGCCCTGTCGTACTGCGCCCGCCACTCCCCGCCGTGCAGCACGACCACCAGCGGCACACCCTCGCGCCCGCCGCGCGGCGCGTAGAAGTCGACCACCTGGTCAGGGTGCGCCCCGTACGCCGAGGTGACGTCCGGCTCCACCCTCGGGCGCGACAACAGCGCCGCCATCTCGGCACGGTCACGGGCGACCGCGCCGACGTCGGTGGAGTCGGCGGCGGAATCTTGGGCGGCGGAATCCGACACGCTGCTCCAACCTTTCGATGAGAGACCCGAATTGACCTGATCAGCGGGGACGCTATCAGCATCCACGCCACAGGTTTACGGCCCGGCCCCACCGCCGACGGCCCCGCCACCGCCGCACTCAGTCCGCGCGCGTCAGCGCCCCCGCGATCAGCGCCTTCACCGCCTTGTCCGTACTCTCCTGCCGCGCCTCGTCCGCCTCGTCGAAGCTGTTCACCACCACCGTCACCGCCCGGCCGCCGTCCACCGTGACGCCGTTCTCGCTGGAGTACCCCAGCGCGTTGCCCCCGTGATGCCAGTAGAAGCCGCCGCCGGGCAGCGCGGTGGTCTCCAGCCCCAGGCCGTAGGCCCGCCCCGGCTCGTCGGGGATCGGCACCGTCCGCCGCATCTCGGCGAGCTGCGCGGGGCGCAGCAGCCGCCCCGTGATCAGCGCGGCGAAGACACGGTTGACGTCCTCGGGAGTGGTGACCAGATCCCCGGAGGCGTCGGCGGCCGTGGAGTTGAAGAGCGTGGTGTCGATCCGGCGGCCGTCCTCCGCGAAGGTGTGGTAGCCGTGCGAGTACGGCGCCGGGAGGTTCGGATCGTCGCCCGGCAGGCTCGTACCGCTCAGCCTCAGTGGGCGCACGACCCGGTCACGTACCTCCGTACGCCAGGAGTTCCCCGTCACCGCCTTGATGATCATCCCGGCGAGTACGTAGTTGGTGTTGGAGTACGACCAGCCGGTGCCGGGTTCGAAGACCGGGCGCTCGCGCACCGCCGGGGCGACCAACTCCCGCGCGCTGTAACGGCGGAAGCGGTTCGCGTAGTAGCCGTCGGCCGAGTATCCGGCGGGGAAGACCTCGCGCAGACCGGTGTAGCTGCGCACCCCGCTGGTGTGCTGGAGGAGCTGACGGACCGTCATACGGCGCCCGTCGTTCCCGTTGCCCTGGCCGTCCACGACTCCCGGCAGCCAGCGGTCCACGGTGTGGTCGAGCGACAGCCGTCCCTCGCCGACGAGTTGGAGGACAACGGCCGACACGAGCGTCTTGATC
This sequence comes from Streptomyces sp. NPDC057137, assembly GCF_042670825.1. Taxonomy (NCBI): domain Bacteria; kingdom Bacillati; phylum Actinomycetota; class Actinomycetes; order Kitasatosporales; family Streptomycetaceae; genus Streptomyces; species Streptomyces sp. NPDC057137. The sequence goes on from NZ_JBHUUW010000014.1 coordinate 47,995, forward strand.
GTGCTGCCCGCGCGGTACTTGGCGTCGGGCCGTACCGCCGCTCCCGTACGCAGGTCGGACACGCCGCCGTACGCGACGGTGACGCCCGAGGGGGTGTGCTGCACGGCCGCGACGCCGATCGCCCCCGCGCGGTGCACGGCGTCGGCGTCCCGCTGCAACGGGGAGGGCGCGGACTCCCCCGACGACGCCCACGCATGGCCGGTCACACCCACGACGCCCACCGCCTGCGCCACCGCGACCCCGCCCAGCGCCGCCGTCACGGACCGTCGCCGCATCACCGGTCGCCGCCGCAGATCGCCCGGTCGAGCAGCGCCTGGACGGCCTTCTCCGCGCCCAGCAACCACTCGTCGTCCGACTTCTTGCCGCTCGCGTTGATGACGACCGACCGCTGCCCGTCCTCGCTGACGGCCGTCCTGATGGTCTGCCCTTCCAGGTCACCGCCGTGTCCCCAGCGGAATCCGCCGCAGCTCAGCGGCTGCCGCATCACCCCGAGCCCGTAGTGCAGCCCGGGGAAGACCACCTGGAAGTCCTCGCCGGCGGGAACCACCTTGCGCAGCTCGGCCATCTCGGCCGGCGGCAGCAGCCTGCCGCGCTGAAGGGCCGTCAGGAACTTGTCCAGGTCGCGCTCGCCGGAGACCAGCTCGCCGGCGGCCGACGCCCACGACACATTACGGATGGTGGTGTCCGTCATGGCGGTGGACCCGGGAAGCTGCTGATACGTGTGCGTGTACGGCCCCTTGAGGCTCGGGTCGTCACCGGGGGCGTACGTCTGGGTGAGCCCCAACGGGCGGACGATACGGTCGCGGACCTCCGTATCCCACGACTTGCCCGTGGCCTTCTCGATGATCATCCCGGCGAGCATGTAGCCGGTGTTGGAGTAACTCCACTCGGGCTTCGGGTCGTTGGGGTCGGCGGGTTCGAAGTCCGGCTGGTGCTTCATCGCCCCGGCCACCGCCTCCTCCGGGTCGTGGTGGTCGAACCTGGTCCGCTCGAAGTCGGCGGCCGTGTCGCCGGTGTCCTCGGTGAAGTCGTAGTTGTAGACGCCGCTGGTGTGCTGGAGGAGATGGCGCAGCGTGATGCGGCTGCCGTCGTTGCCGTTCCCCGCCACGACGCCGGGCAGCCACTTCTCCACGGTGTCGTCCAGCGACAGCCGCCCCTCGGCGACGAGTTGGAGGACTACCGTCGACACGAACGTCTTGGTGATGCTGGCCGCGCGGAAGTTGGCCTCGTGCGACACCGGCCGCCCGGTGCCCAGTTCGGCCTCCCCGGCGACGGCGTACGTACGGCGCTGTCCGTCACGCACCTGTACGGAGATGCCGATGTACCCGGCCTTCTTCAGCGTGCTGTTCACCTCACGCTGCAACTGCTTCTGCGACAGGGCCTCCCCCGCGGAGGCCCTGTCACCACCGTCGGTCCCCCGCGCGGGCGCGGGCCCGGCGGACACCCCGAGGGACACGGCGCAGACGGCGGCGGTGACGAGCGCGGTGACCACGGGCAGGCGCGGGCGGCGTGAGGTTCTGGCGTATGTGCTCATGGTCATCAGCCTGTTGGAACGGGCGCCCCGATCCCATGACGGAGGCACCCATCTGCGAGGTGGGGATATCCCCAGGTGGTGGGTGGGGCTCATCGGCCGACGCCCGCGACGCTCCGTCAGGCACCCGTGTGCGTATGCGCGGCCCAGACGGTGGGTGTGACGGGATAGCCGGCGCGCAGGCGCCGGGTGGCGTGGTGCAGGGCCTCGGCGGAAAGGGCCGGATGGGGCGGGGTGGTCCCGTCGGCCGTGAGGCGGGCGTAGAAGTCGGCCGCCAGCTGGTGGGCGGCCCGGTCGGCCACGGGCCACTGGGTGCCCACCACATGTGGATAGCCCGCGAGTTGGAACGCGCCCGTCAGATGAAGCGCCTCGTCGGCCAGGCGCGGGGCCGTCAGGGTGGTGTTGCAGGCGGACAGAAAGGCGAGCCCGCCGTCCAGGCGCAGCGCGCCGATGTCGGCGACGGTCAGTGGATCCGTCCGGTGGTCCTGGAGGATCAGCCTGCCGCGCCAGGGGTCGGTCCGATGAGGCTCGCTGTGGCAGGCGAAGTGCGCCACCCGGTGGTGGGGAAGCGCCGCGAGCACGGACGACCGGGTCGGGCCGGGAAGGACCGCGGCGCCCGGGACGAGCCCGGTGAGCAGGTCCGCCTCGGTGGCGGCGCCCGCCAGAAGGCCCGCGCCGGGAGCCTCCGGGACGGCGACGATCGCGGTCCGGGTCCCCGGATCGGTCGCGCCTTCGCGGGTACGGGCACGGGCCAGCCCACGCACGGTGGCGGTGTACGAGGAGACGACCCGGTCCAGGACCGTGCGCGGCAGTTGGCGCCGGGCGGAGTCGTCGGCCAGGTCCTCGTGATGGCCGGCGGCGTGCAGCGGCAGGTACGCGAGGATGCCGACGGGGCACCACCACACGCGCGGCCAGGGCTCGCCCGGTGGTGGGGGACCCGTAAGACCGAGGGCGGCCAGGACCGGTTCGCCGATCGTGTCCCAGAGCCAGGCCAGTACGCCCAGGATGTCGCGCTGGGCGGTGCGGCGGCCGACCGGATCGACGGAGGGGTCGCCGGTGGCCTCGATGGCCGTCCCCAACGTCATGATGCGGCGCACGGCCTCCGTGTCGGTGAGGCCGCGCAGAGGCACGACATGTACGGGATCGTCGGGGTCACCGGTGAGGACGAGCGCGTCGCAGCGGGTGGGCGCGGCGGAGACGTACACCACCGGGCCGTCGGCGGCCTGGGCGGTGAGGTCGGCGGCTCCGGGCGGTGTGAGGAAGCCGGAGAAGCCGTCCAGGGAGCGGATGCGGGTGAGCAGTTGGTCCCATTCGGCCTGCGCCTCGCGGCGGGCGGCGGCACGGGCTTCGGCGGGCGCGGAGGTTTCGGCGGCCATGGAGGCGTCGATGCGTGCGGGTGCGGATGGGGGTACTTCGGAAGGTGCGGGAGGTGCATGAGGCGTGGGAGGTGTGGGAGGTGCGGGAGCTTCGACGGCTGTGGGGGCCTGGCGGTCGAGGGCCGCGCGTCGGTTCCGTACCTCGCCGACGGCCTCCGCCAGGTGCGGCGCCGCCGACCGCAACCGGTCGAAGTCGGTGCCCCCGTCCGCGACGGACTCGGCCGTCAGCACCCCACGTGACTGTTCCAGCAGTTCGACGGCCCGGTGCGCGCGCCCGACGTTCAGCGCGGCGGCGGCAGCGGCCCCCGCGAGCGAGCCCGCCTCGCCGATCAAGTGCCCCCGGTCGGTGAGGTCCAGCGCGCCGAGACCGATCTGCGGGAGCAGCGCGACGGCCGACTCGGCCGCCGCGAGCGCTTCGTGCGCCCCGGCGTCGTCCCTCGCCGCCAGGATGGCGATCGTCCGGTAGGAAGCGATCCGGGTCCAGACCGGAGCGGTGTCGTCCAGGGCCGCCGACCGGGAGGAGGCCAGGATCTCGTCCAGCAGGCCGGCCTCACCGGTGTGCGTGTACAGCATGTGGAGAGAGGCGGCGTGGTTGTTGAGCGCGTTCGCGGCGTACGGCAGGCCGACCGGGGTGATCGCGACGGCCTCGCGCGTGGCGTCGACCGCCTCGTACAGCCCGTCGGGGTCGCCGTCGTGGCTGAACCGCAGCAACAGGGCGGCGCTCAGGTTGACCAGCACGCGGTTGCGGTTGGCGTGGTCGGCGGGGGTGGCCTCGACGACCAGGCGGACCATGTCCACCGCCTCGGACGCCGTTCGGGCGTCCCGGTCCCGCGATGCCTGTGCGAACAAGGCGCTGGAGAGCCCGAGCAACTGCTGCGCGCGATACGGATGGCCGTAGGGGAAGGCGGCGACGGCCTCGCGGCAGACCGCGACCGCCTCCGCGATGTCCTCGCTCTCCCCGGTGCGCTGGAAATTCATCTGTAGGGCGGACCCGAGAGTCCCCAGGAAATGCCCGCGGTTGGGGTGGTCGTCGGAGACGGCGGCGACGGCGGCGCGGGATGCCTCGATCCCTTCCCGCAGCGGCACGGAGTCGCCTGTGTACCAGGACAGCAGTTGCAGGATGAGGCCGAGATTGTTCAAGGAGGCGGCGTAGTGCGCGTTCCGGGCGGGGGTGGCGTCGACGGCCCTGCGGCCCGTCGTGGCGGCCTCCCGTAGCAAGGGGAGTTCGCCGGTCTGGTCGAAGAGGCTGCTCAGGGCGTTGCCGAGATTCCCCAGGGCCATGGCCAGATGCGGATGCCCCTCGGGCAGCGCGGCGACGGCCTCCCGCAGGACGGCGACCGCCTCTTCAAGAGGTTCGCGTGTCCCCGCCCAGTTCGACTGCGTCTGGAGTGCCATGCCGAAGTTGTTCAGCCACTTGGGACGGTCGGGATGACCGACGGGTGTGACCTCGACGGCGGCACGGGCGTACGTGACGGACTCCGGCACCCGCTCAAGTCCGCCGTCGCGTCCGTTCTTCCTGGACAGGGCGTTGCCGAGATTGCTCAGGGCCATCGCCAGATACGGATGCCCGTCGGGCAGCGCGGCGACGACCGCCCGGCCGATGTCGACCGCCTCCTCCAGAAGGTCGTCCCCGCCGACGGTCTCGTAGCGCAGGCGCAGTGCCATGCCGAGGTTGTTCATGGACCGAAGACGGTCGGGGTGGTCGACGGGCGTGGCTTCGATGACGGCACGCTCGCACGCGGCGGCCTCGACGAGTTGACCGACGTCCCCCGTGTACTCGTACCGCTGAAGGAGCGCGGCGGCCAAGCCGCTCAGCCGCCCCAGGCGTTCGGGGTCGTCGTGGGAGGCGTCGTGGGAGGCGTTGTCGCGGTCGTCGTCGGAGGCGTCGACCGCGGCCCGCGCGACGGCGACCGCCTCCTCCGCCGCGGAGGGGTTCGTGCTGTGTTCGGCCAACGTACGAAGGCCGGTACCGAGGTTGTGGAGATACCGCGCGCGGTCGGCCGGGGCGGCGTCGACCGCGGTCCGCGAGACGGCGATCGCTTCGCGCAGCGTCGACAGGTCTCCCGTGAGCTTGAAGAGCCCGTTGAGGCAGCCGGCAAGCCGGTCCAGACAGTCGGCGCGCGCGGGCGAGCCGGTGGGGAGCACGGTGGCGGCTTCTCGCCCGACGGCGACCGCTTCGAGGAGTTGGTCGATCTCTGCCGCCGTACGCCCGTACTGCTTCTGAAGAGCGATGAGGAGGATATGGAGCTGGGTGCCTCGGGCGGGGTCACCGGCGGCCATGGCGGCGACAACGCCCCGGGTCAGCCCGATGGCCTCGGCGCCTGCCACCGGATCGGCCTCGGCATCGGCCCACATGTGCAGGATGATGGCGAGGTTGTTGCGATACATCGTCAGATTGGGGTGGTCGGGCGAGGTCGTGACGACGGCCCCGCGGGCGGCGTCGAGCGCTTCGTCGAGCGTCCGGGTGTCCGTCTCCGCGTTCTTGTCACGCATGTGCCGCTGGAACAGGGCGAGTCCCAAGTTGGTGAGAAACATGGCGTGTTCGGGATGGTCGGTGGCGCGGGCCGCCTCCCGGGACACCGTGAGCGCCTCGTCCAGCGTTTCGGTGTCCTTGGTCAGCTCGTACGTCTGCCGAAGGACGAGCCCGAGATTGTTGAGGGCCATGGCCCGGTCGAGTGGACGCTCGAACGGCCCGGTGATCGCCGCGCGGAACAGCTCGACGGCCCGGGGCAGCAACGGAAGATGGCGGCCCCGCTCGTACGCCCGGTACACGGCGAGGCCGAGTGCCAGGGCCTCCTCGCCGAACGATTCCTCACCCTCGCCGTCGGCGGCCTCCCCGTCCCCGTCCTCCCCGCTCGCGAAGACGAAGCGCAACGGCTCCGGTACGGCCTCCGGGTCCACGTCGTGCACAGGGGCCAGAAAGCGCACGGCCTCGATCAGCGCCTCCTCCTGCGCCGGCCCCTCCGGCAGCGCGGTGAGCCGGATCCAGTGGTACACGCCCAGAACGTGGCTCGCCTCGACATCGGTCGCCGGGTCGGTGACCGATGTCAGGGCGGCGGCCGTACGTTCCGCGCCGTCCGCGAACAACCCGGTGGCGTCGTCCGCGTCCACGGCTGCCCCGATACACCGCCGAAGGTCACCGAGCAGATCCCGATCGGCCATCCCGTCCTCCGATTCAGGCTGCTCCGGCTACTGAATGATAGATTGACAAATCAGCCTGAATGAAGGCTAGTTGACACGCCGAGACGCCGAGAGACGCCGAAAGACGCTGTGGGGGTGGCAGGGTGGCGAGGTCGCGGAACGGCACGCGGAACCGACTGGGTGTGCTGTGCGACCAGCTCACCCGGCACGAGTCGATGGCGGCGGAGATCGACACCGCCGGAGCGGGACCGCAGTTGCGCGAACTGCTCGAACTGGTTCGGAGCGGAACGGCGACGGCCGGGGGAGCCCGCGAGACGGAGCTGCTGGACACCATCGAGGACGCCTGCGTCCGGCACGGCCTGTCCGCACTCGACGTGCGCGAGTACGGCAACGCACAACTGCCCCTGGGATTCGGCCTGCCTCCGGAAGGCGGCACGGCGAGCGCCTGGGTCTGTCCGTGGGGCAATTGCGGACGAGTGGTCCTCCCGGACGAAGCCGGGGCGTCCTCGCCCCTGTGCGCGGCGGGCGACGAACCGCTGCGCGCCTTCCCGGCGGCCTGATGCCCGGACTGCTCGCCGGGATCGGCACCTGGATCGCGGACCGATGGCTGCAGACCGTGGTCCTGTCCGGGCTGCTGTGGGTCGCGACTCTCGTCGTCGCCGCGCGGCTCGGCCAGTCACACCCGTTCGACGTGGCACGGCTTCACACGTGGCTCGACGAGATCGCCACGAACCGGGCCGGGAACAGCCCGGCCGCCATCCTGCTGACCGTGGCCGCCGCGCTGCTCGCGGCCGGCGCCGCGGGTCTGGCGGCCGGCGGGCTGGGCGCGCTGCTTCAGCGGCTGTGGGGCGCCGACGGGACGGGGCCGGGGCTCGGCCGGCTGCTGCGGTGGCGCCGGAGGTGGTGGGAGAGGTGGTACTCGGAGCGCGCCCGACGCGCCGTCGCCCACGCGGTCACCGCCGATCGCGGTGAGCCGCCGCCGGACCCGGTCTCGGCGCGGGCCCGACAGGCACGCGCCGAACGTGCCCTGCGCCTGCGGGCGCAGCGGGAACCACATCGCCCCACCCGCGTCGGAGACGCCTTCCACGCGGTCGCCGTCCGGGTGCGCACGCGCTACGCCCTCGACGTGGACCTGGTCTGGCCCCGGCTCTGGACGATGCTCCCGGACGCCCCGCGCGCCGACCTGTCCGGCGCCCACACGGCGTACAACTCGGCTGCCCGCCTCGCCGGTTGGGGCCTGCTCTACGCCGCGCTGGCCGTGCTCTGGTGGCCCGCCGCGCTGATCGGCGCCGGTGTGCTGCTCACCGCCGTGGCACGGGCCCGCGGCGCGGCGGCCGTCCTGGCGTCCCTGGTCGAGGCCGCCGTGGACCTCCACCTCACCGACCTCGCCGACCAGCTCGGCGTCCGACCCGACAGCGAGCAGCTCACCGAACTGGGGCAGGCCGTCGGCCGCCGACTCGGTCCGCCCGCACCTCCCTGACCTCCGCACCGGCTTCCGGGCCGGGCCCCTGCGGCGCCCGCCCCCGGAGCGAGGGCTCGACCAGCGATCCCCCGCCCCGGCGGCACGTTCAGGCCGGTACGTCCCGCAGGACCTCCCCCAGCACCCGCGCCGCCCGCTCCGCGTCGCGGAAGCCCACGTACAGCGGCGTGAAGCCGAACCGCAGCACGTCCGGTCGTCGCAGGTCGCCGATCACGCCGCGCGCGATCAGCTCCGCCATCACCGCGGGCGCCTCCGCGCAGCGCAGTGCCACCTGGCTGCCGCGCTCCGCGTGCGCCACCGGCGTCAGCGAGGTGACCCGGCCCGCCGGGGCGTACGCGTCCACGCACCGCAGGAAGAAGTCCGTGAGCGCCAGGCTCTTGGCCCGCAGGGCGTCCAGCGAGACGCCCTCCCACACGTCGAGCGCCGCTTCCAGCGCCAGCATGGAGAGGATGTCCGGCGTGCCGACCCGGCCCCGCGCCGCGCCGTCCGCCGCCGTGTAGCCGGGCGTCATCCCGAACGGGTCGGCGTGCGAGGTCCAACCCGGCAGCGGGGAGTCGAAGGCCGCCTGGTGGCGCTCGGAGACGTACAGGAAGGCCGGTGAACCCGGCCCGCCGTTCAGGTACTTGTACGTACAGCCGACCGCCAGGTCGACCCCGTGCGCGTCCAGCCCCACCGGCAGCGCGCCGGCGCTGTGGCACACGTCCCAGATCGCCAGCGCGCCCGCGTCGTGCAGGGCCGCCGTGATGCCGGGCAGGTCGTGGAGCCTGCCCGTACGGAAGTCGACGTGGTTGACGAGCGCGGCGGCCGTACGCGAGCCGACAGCGGTCGATACGTCTCCGGGAGACACCGGCACCAGTCGCAGGCCGGTCATCCGCGCCGCCGACTCCGCGATGTACCCGTCCGTGGGGAACGTCTCGGCGTCCACGAGGAGTTCGTCGCGGCCCTCCCCGGCCAGCCGGGCCGCCGCCACAACCGCCTTGAAGACGTTGACACTTGTGGAGTCGCCGACCACGATCCGGCCGGGTGCCGCGCCGACCAGCGGCGCGATCCGGTCGCCGATCCGCTCCGGCGCGGTCCACCAGCCACCCTCGGTCCAGGAGCGGATGCGCAGCTCGCCCCACTGCCGGGTGATGACGTCCTGGACCCGCTCGGGTACGTGGCGGGGCAGCGCGCCGAGCGAGTTGCCGTCCAGGTAGACGGAGTCGTCGTCGAGCGCGAACAGCTCGCGGCGCGAGGCCAGTTGGTCGTCCGCGTCAAGTTCGGCGGCCTGCTTGGCCAACACCTCAGACATGGCTGCGCGCCGTCCACAGCTCCGGGAACACGTTCTTCTGCGCCCGCTTCTCCAGCCACGCGACCCCGGCGGACCCGCCCGTCCCGGTCTTGGACCCCATCGCGCGCCGCGTCGCAACGAGATGGTCGTTGCGCCAGCGCCACACCAGCTCGGCGACGTCCGTCAACGCCTCGCCCAGCCTGATGACTTCACCGTTCTGGTCGGGCTCCGCGTAGACCCGGGCCCAGATCTCCTCGACCACCGTCGACGGCTCGTACTTCTGCGTGAAGTCCCGGTTCAGCGCCGACGCCGGCACCGGCAGCCCGCGCCGCGACAGCAGGCTCAGCACCTCGTCGTACAGGCTCGGCTCCTGAAGCGCCTTCTCCAACTCCGCGTGCACACGCGGCGCGCCCCGGTGCGGTACGAGCATGGAAGCCGACTTGTCGCCGAGCAGGAACTCCATCCGCCGGTACATCGCCGACTGGAAGCCGGAGCCGTCACCGAGCGCGCTGCGGTACGAGTTGAACTGCGCGGGGGTCAGCTGGCTCAGCGGCGTCCACGACGCGTTCAGCGCCTCGAACTCGCGCACCGAGCGCTTCAGCGCGTCGATCGCGACCGGCAGCCGGTTCTCGCGCAGCGCGCGCGACGCGGTCTCCCACTCGTGGACGATGACGGTGAACCACAGCTCCATCACCTGGGTGGTCACCAGGAAGACCATCTCGCCCGGGTCGTCGGACATCGGGTGCTGAAGATGGGTGAGGACGTCCGCCTGGACGTAGTCCTCGTACGGGGTCGTACCCGCGAAGTCGAGGTTCGGGGTGTCCGAACCGGCTCCGGAGGCATCGGGGTGCTGCGACATCTCTGTCTCCTCGATATTGCTACCGGGTAGCGGTCCGCCCCTTCCAATCGGCATCGGAGCTCCGGTCCCCTGTTCGCATCATAATCCCGACTTCACGGCACCGCCGGACCTGTGATGTACGTCCCGTTCTCCGCGTACGGCCATGCATTCGCACGGCAGCCGTACAGGCCCTTGATCTGCTGCATCATCGCCGGCGCGGGCTTTCCGGCACCGCCGCAGGTGACATGACCCCGGCCGAGACGGTGGCCGACCTCGTGATTGATGATCAGCGCGCGGTACTCGGTGACCGGGCCGTCGAACTGCTCGGACCCCAGCACCCACCGCTTGAGATTCACCACGACGGTGCGGCCGACGGTGCAGTTCACCTCGCCCCGCGTGAGCAGGCCGGCGGCGCCGCAGATCCGGTCCACCGTGCCCGGCGTCGCTATCTTGACGTCGAAGTCGGACGGTCCCGAGCCGACGAGCTGGAAGGAGTTACGGCCGTCGGAGGTCCAGCCTTGGGGGTGCGCCAGGATTGTCTCGATCTCGACGGCGGCCTGCCGCTCGGAGAGCTGGATGCCCTTCTCGACCTGGACCTTGTAGCGGCGCACGGTGTCGCCGGAGCCGACCGGCGAACCGGCGGAGCGGGCGGTCGTGAAGTCGCCGGGGCCGTTGTCGGGTATGGGGATACGACGCGTCGAATCGGCGGAGGCACGAGGGCTGGGACTGACACTGCCGCTGGGACTGGGCGACGCGGCGGGCGGCTCGGACGCTTCCGACGCCTCGGTCGTGGGCGCCGAGGCCTTGGCGCCCTTGGCGTCGGCCGCAGGCCCGCTCCCCGGCCAACCCGCGAGGAACGCGCCGCCACCGACGAAGACGGCGATCAGACACACACCGAGGAGCACGGGGCGGGCGAACGGACGGCGACGGGCTACGACACGCTTGCCCAAGACGGACTTCTCCCCTGCTTCGACCGGAGTCAACGGGGAGAGGGTGCCGGGGCCTCGTACCGGATTCGATGGCGTGTGCGATCGTATCGACCGCGCAGCGCAGGTCCGTAGCCTTTCGGACGGCCACGGACCTGCGACGAAGACGCGGCAAGCCGGCAAGCGGGCGAGGAACCCGACGCGCGCGAACTCAGCCGAGGGTGTCGGCCGCCGCCGCCGAGGAGTCCCGCAGGAAGCCGGAGCAGCGCTCGTACTCGTCCTCCTCGCCGATCGCCTGCGCGGCGCGGGCGAGAGCGTGCAGGGCGCGCAGGAAGCCGCGGTTCGGCTCGTGCTCCCACGGCACCGGGCCGTGCCCCTTCCAGCCGCTACGGCGCAGGGAGTCGAGGCCGCGGTGGTAGCCGGTACGGGCGTACGCGTACGACTCCACGACCCGGCCGTTCTCGAACGCGTCGTCGGCGAGCTGGGCCCACGCGAGCGACGAGGTCGGGTACTTCGCCGCGACGTCGGCGGGCGCCGTCCCGTTCGCGAGAAGCTCGCGCGGTTCGGGGTCGTCGGGCAGGTGCGTGGGGGGCGGTCCCCCGAGAAGGTCTTTATGGATGGCCATGGTTCCGAGTGTCCCAGGTCGCGCCGGATTCTGTGGCAGTGGAGCGGGTTTGCCACCGGCAATCGCCCGCCCTCACCTCGGCAATCACGCGCCCCCTCCCGCCCCTTCGCCCAGCCCCCTGCGTACCGTCGTCGGCTCCAGCGGCGGCGACGAGAGCCCGCAGTTGACCTTGCACTGGGGCAGGCTGGGCGCGCTCTCGGCGGTCTTGTCGTCGGCGGGCCGCGTCGTGCGCACCGTCGCCCAGGCGATCAGCGACGCCAGCACCAGCACCCCCGCGCACATGGGCATGGCCCGGTGGAACGCCGCGTCGAACTGTGTCGACGAGCGGTACACCTCCGGCCCCATGCCCGCCAGCAGCGGCAGCGCGGCCACCGCGAGCAGACCCGCCGCGCGCGCCGCCGCGTTGTTGATGCCACTCGCCAGCCCCGCCCGGGAGTTGTCGACGGACGCCAGGACCGTCGCGGTCAGCGGCGCGACCAGCGTCACCATGCCGAGCCCCATCACCACCAGCGCGGGCAGTACGTCCCGTACGTACGACGCGTCCGCCCCGCCGCCCACCCGCAGCATCAGCAGCAGCCCGCCGGCGCACAGCAGCGGCCCCACCGTGAGCGGGATCCGCGGCCCGATCCGCGCGCCCAGCTCGCCCGACCTGGCGGAGAACAGCAGCATCAGCACGGTCGTCGGCAGCAGCGCCGTCCCGGCGCCGAGCGCCGAGTAGCCCGCGACGACCTGGAGCTGCAACGACGCCAGGAAGAAGAACCCGCCGAACGCCGCGTACACGCACAGCGTCACCACGTTGACCGACGTGAACTGCCGCGAGGCGAAGATCGACGGCGGCAGCATCGGATCGGGCCGCCGCCGCTCCAGCAGCACGAACCACACACCCACCAGCACCCCCGCGGCCCCGGCCCACCACACCTTCGCGATCAGCGCGTACGTCACCAGCCCCAGCGCCACGGCGCCCAGCACCGCGCCGAGCACGTCGAACCGGCCGTGCGCCGCCGGATCCCGCGACTCCGGTACGTGCCGCAGCGCCACCGGCACACAGATCGCGGCCAGCGGCACGTTCAGCAGGAAGACCCACCGCCAGCCGGGCCCGTCCACCAGGAACCCGCCCAGGAACGGCCCCACGGCCGCCCCGACACCCCCGAGCCCGGACCACAGCCCCACGGCCCGCGCCCGGTCGTCCGGATGGAAGCTGGCCTGGATCAGCGCGAGCGACCCGGGCACCAGCAGCGCCCCGCCCACCCCCTGGAGCGCCCGCGCCAGGATCAGCACCTCGGCGCTGGGCGCGACCCCGCACAGCAGCGACCCGAGCGCGAACCACACGGTGCCCAGCACAAAGATCCGCCGCCGCCCGTACCGGTCCCCGAGCGACCCGCCCAGCAGGATCAGCCCGGCGAGCGTGAGCATGTACGCGTTGACCGTCCACTGCAGGTCGGCCAGGTTCGCGTGGAGATCGTCACCGATGTGCGGCAGGGCGACATTGACGACGGTCGAGTCGAGCAGCGCCATGCTGGAACCGAGAACTGTCGTCAGTACGATCCACCGGCCGGAGGCCGTGCCCAGCCTGATGTCCATGGGGGCATCATCCACCTTGGCCGGTGCGGATGCCCGACTTACGCGAGCGCTTTCACGATCGCGCCCGGCTCCCTCAGCCACACGCTCTGACCCTCGGCGGTGACGGTGAGTCCGAAGTCCTCGTGGTGCGGGCTGCCGGCCGCCGTGTACTCGCGGTGCACCTCCTCGATGTCCGCCCACAGATCGCGCGGTCCGTACTGCCACACGTCCTCGCCGGTGGCGGTGGATGTGGCGGAGCCGTCCTCACCGCGTGCCCACACGTGGACGGTGCCGTCGATCCTGGAGTGCCGCATCCACACGCCCGGCAGCCGGGCACCGGCGTACAGGGCGAAGCCCAGGGACAGCAGTTCGTCGGGGTCGAGCCCGGCTTCCCGGGAGCGGGCGGTGCCGGAGTCGACCGCGGTGGCCACCTCCGTACGTTGTGCCCGGATCGGCATGTACGACGCACCGCCGCGGAACCGGCCCCGCGCGGCACCGTCGGCGCCCACGACCAGCTGGACCAGAGCGCCGCTCCAGAAGTCCCGATACAGCGGCGCCACGACAGTGCCGCCGGGCCGTACCTGCTCGACGAAGGCGTACGGCACCCGGCGCAACGAGCAGGTGACCACGATCCGGTCGAAGGGCTCCCCTCCGGGCCAACCGCGCTCACCGTCACCGACTCGGAGGTGCGGTTCGTATCCGGTGTCGCCCAGGTGGGTGGCCGCCATGGCGGCCATGGCGGGGTCGACCTCGATGCTGTGGACACCCCGGCCCCGGTCGCCGAGACGCTTGGAAAGGAGCGCGGCAACATGCCCGGTCGCGGTGCCGATCTCCAGGACGCGCTCGCCGTCGCGCACCTGGAGGAGGCCGAGCATCGTCGCGACCATGCTGGGCATGGAGTTGGACGAGGTGGCCACACCGGGCCCGTTCTCCGCCCCGTCGTCGACCTGGACGACCACGGGTTCGTCACTGTGGACCAGGCTCCACCACTCGTCCCCCACGGCCACGGGCTCGCAGCGTTCCGGCCCCTGCCGCCAGATCCTCGAAGGGATGAACCGATGCCGGGGCAGCGCCTCCCACACCCGGCGCCAGACCGGATCAAGAAGCCCGCGCCCGGCGAGCGCCGCGACGAGCGCGGCGTAACCGTGACGCGGGTCCCCACCGGAACTCACTTCTTGGGCCCGGACCCGTCGGGGCTGGGCTCCGAAGGTGCCGGGGGCGTCCACGGCTTGTCGGAGGGCGGGCCGCCGTGCTTCCCGTCCTTCCCGTCGTCTGCCATGTGGCTCTCCTTCTCAGGTCGTGTCACTGCTCGTACAGAAGTGACACGACTCATTCAACTGCCCCGGCCCGCCGACCGGGCGGAAGTATCGAGGCGCTGTACGTCCCCCCTCACCGGAAATTTCCCCGGTAGCCGGTCCCACCACTCGGCCACCTGGCTACGGTTGACGGGTGACGGGCAACGTAAGTCTGAGCCACGCCGTGAATGAGACCGGATTCACCCAGGCCGAACTCGCCGATGCCGTGAACACCTACCTCTGGAACAGAGGCCACGAAGGGACGGTCAGCGACCGGACGGTACGCAACTGGCTTACCGGAAGGACCCGTTGGCCGCACGCCCGGCAGCGGGAGGCGTTGACCGCACTCTTCGGGCGCTCGGCGGGCGAACTGGGTTTCGTTGCCCCGGCGTGCCGACAGAGCGACACGAACGAAGGTGAGCAGCCCGTGAGACGCCGCGACTTCGTCACCGCCGCCGCCGGGACGGCCGCCGCCGCGCCGCTCATCACTGCCCGCCCCTCGATGGTCGGCTCCTCGGACGTGATCCGCCTCCGTGAAGGACTGAGCGACCTCGTACAACTGGACCAGAGCCAAGGCGGTCACGGCGAGTTGGAACAGCTGGCGCTCTCGGGCGCCAAGCGGACACTGGAGCTACGAGATCAGGCCGCCACCCAGCGCATCCGCCGACGCCTCTTCGCCATCGCGGCCGACTACACCGGGATCGCCGCGTGGTCCGCGCTGGACGCCCATCGGCTGGATCACACCCAGACGCATTTGGCGAGAGCGCTCCATCTCGCGGGTATGGCACGGGATCCCGTGGCGCTTTTCCAGGTGTGGAACATGTACGCGATGCTCTGCCGGCAGCGTCATGACTTCCATCAGGCGGCGGACTCGACGGACGCGGCACTGGCGACCACCATCACCCGCCGTGATCCGATGTTCGCCTCACTCGCACACGCCCGCGCGGCCATCAATCACACGCATCTCCGCGATCGTCCGGCCGCTCTGCGGGCCTTGGGCCGCGCCGAGGACGCCCTCGGCAGAGCTGAGGGGTCCAACTTCGCACGACCGAACTGGATCGCCTTCTACGGGCCGGGGGAGCTGAGCGCGATCACCGCCGTCGTCATGAACGCCACCGGAGATCCGGACCAGGCCGAGGCCGCTTCTCACCAGGCCCTGTCCCGTATCCCCGACGCGCTCCGCAGGAACCGCGCGATGGCCACCACACAGCTCGCCCTCGCACAGCTCCGCCAAGGAGACATCGGCCAAGCCTGCGCCACGGCCGACACGGTCTTCGGCCTACTGCCCGACCAGGCCCTGCCCGGCCGCCTGCGGTCGCGGCTCGACCACTTCCAGCGCGCCCTGACCACGTCCGCCCCCGGCTCAAAAACCTCACGCCAGTGGTCGGACCGCTACCGCCTCGAACGGAGCCGTACATGACGGGCACCACGGACCTCGACATCCGCGACTACGCACACGCCGATCTCCCGCGAATCCGGCAGACGCTCCTCGATCTCCACGCCTCCGCGTACGCGGAGGAGTTGGACGACGAGTTCAACCAGCGCTTCCCCTGGTTCGTGGACCACTGGGGCAGTCACCCGGGCTTCTCATGTGTGGTGGGCTACGACGACGACAAGCCTGTCGGCTTCGCCTACGGCGCCCCGGCGACAGAGGGCCGCGAATGGTGGCGTGAACACCTGGACCCGGCGCCGGAGAGGACCCGTACATACTCCTTCTCCGAACTGGCGGTCCACCCCACCTGGCGCGGGACGGGCGCCGCCGAACGGCTGTCCCGCGCACTGTTGCGGACACGGGAGGAGGACCTGGCCGTCCTGCTGGTCGACACCCGGCACCCCAAGGTCCAGGCCCTGTACGAGTCGTGGGGCTACCGCAAGGTGGGCGAGCGCCAACCGTTCCCCGACTCGCCCGTCTTCGCGGTGATGCTCGCCGAACTCCCCCTTCCGTGAAGGCAGTTACGAGTATCAGGAAGTAAGCCGGCGGAGCGCACGGATCAACGCGTCGGTGCCCTGTTCCGCCTTGGCGCGCGGGCAGCCGACGTTGAGCCGTACGTAACCCTCGCAGCCGTACGTCGTGCCCGGCATGATCGCCACCTTCTCGCGCTCGATCAGCTCCCGCTGGAGCGCGTCGTCGTCCACGCCCAGCGCCCGCAGGTCTATCCAGGCCAGATAACCGGCCTCCGGCGGACGCCACCCCAGCGCGGGGAAGGCCGCGTCGAGGCGGGCGGCGAGCATGCGGAGGTTGCCCACGACGTACGCGTTGAGCGCGTCCAGCCAGGGCGCGCCCTCGCGGTACGCGGTGATGTGGGCCGTCAGCGCGAGGACGGCCGGGGAGGCGAGCCCTTCGGCCGTCAGCATCCGGCGCAGGAACTCCGCGTGGTCGTCCGGGTCGCCGATGATGCCGTACGAGCCGCTGAGCGCCGGGAAGTTGAAGGACTTCGACGCCGAGGTGACGATGGCCCACCGGCCCGTGCCGAACCGGGTCCACGGCAGATGGCGGCGGCCCGCCGGAACGAATTCGGGGTGCACGAAGTCGGCGTGGATCTCGTCGCTGATCACCGCCACCCCGTACGCCGCCGCGAGACCGGCGAACTCCGTCAGCTCGCTCTCCGTCCACACCCGCCCCGTCGGGTTGTGCGGCGAGCACAGGATCAGCACCTTGCTGTCGCCGCGCGCCAGCTCCCGCTCCAGCGCCGCCGTGTCCCCCACCGGCACCCCGCGCAGCTCGCGGCCGAGCCCGGTGACCGCCTTGCGGAAGCCGTCGTACGTGGGGGTGTGGACGACCACGCCGTCGCCGGGGGCGGACCACATCCGCAGCAGCTGCGACACCTGGCTGAGCACGGACGGCGCGTACACCACGCGGTCGGTGTCCAGATCGGTGTCGTAGCGCGTGGCGAACCAGTGCCGCAGCGCCGACAGGAAGTCCTCGTGGCGCCAGTCCGTGTAACCGAGGACGCCGTGCGCGATGCGCGCCTGGAGCGCGGCGAGCACCTCGGGCGCGCAGGCGAAGTCCATGTCGGAGATGGTGAAGGGGAGCAGCCCGTCCACGCCGAAGCGGTCGGCGACGCCGTCCCACTGGACGCTCCAGGTGCCGCGGCGGTCGACGGGGGTGTCGAAGTCGTAACCAGGATCCACAGTGTCTCGATCCTCCTCGGCTCGGAACAGCAATGCGAACAGCAATGCGAACAGCAATGCGAACAGCACACGGGCCCGGCACCTCAAGAGGTACCGGGCCCGCTGTGCGTACGGCAGTTGCCTACTTGAGCTTGGTGCCCGTGGAGCGCAGCGCACCGCACGCCTCGGTCACGCGCTTCGCCATGCCCGCCTCGGCCAGCTTGCCCCAGGTGCGCGGGTCGTAGGTCTTCTTGGAGCCGACCTCGCCGTCGACCTTCAGCACACCGTCGTAGTTCTTCAGTACGTGGTCGGCGACCGGCCGCGTGAAGGCGTACTGGGTGTCGGTGTCGAGGTTCATCTTCACGACGCCGTTCTCCAGCGCCGTCGCGATCTCCTCGGCGGAGGAGCCGGAGCCGCCGTGGAAGACGAAGTCGAACGGCTGGCTGCCGGCGGGCTTGCCGTACTTCGCCGCCACGCCCTCCTGCAGGTCCTTCAGCAGCTCCGGACGGAGCACGACGTTGCCCGGCTTGTAGACGCCGTGCACGTTGCCGAACGACGCGGCCAGCAGGTAACGGCCCTTGTCGCCCAGGCCCAGGGCCTCGGCGGTGCGCAGCGCGTCGTCGACGGTCGTGTAGAGGGAGTCGTTGATCTCGTGCGTGACGCCGTCCTCCTCGCCGCCGGTCGGGGTGATCTCGACCTCAAGGATGATCTTCGCGGCGGCGGCCTGCGCGAGCAGCGCCTCACCGATGGTGAGGTTGTCGGCGAGGGTCTCGGCGGAGCCGTCCCACATGTGCGACTGGAAGAGCGGGTTCCGGCCGGCCTTGACGCGCTCGGCGGAGACGTCGAGGAGCGGACGCACGTAGGTGTCCAGCATGCCCTTGGGGCAGTGGTCGGTGTGCAGCGCGACCGTGATGTCGTACTTCGCGGCCACGATGTGCGCGAACTCCGCCAGCGCGACGGCGCCCGTCACCATGTCCTTGTTGTACTGGCCGCCGAGGAACTCCGCACCACCGGTGGACATCTGGATGATGCCGTCGCTCTCGGCCTCCGCGAAGCCGCGCAGCGCGGCGTGCAGAGTCTGGGACGAGGTCACGTTGATGGCCGGGTAGGCGAACTTGCCTGCCTTCGCCCGGTCGAGCATCTCGGCGTAGACCTCGGGGGTTGCGATGGGCATCGGGCCGCTCCTTGTGATGTGCGGGTGTGAGGTGCTTTGTCCCTGACCTGGGGGCGACGTCATTGTCGCCCTCATCCTTCCAGATCCTTTTCCGTACGGTGAGGCCCAGTCCGGACCAGGGCCGGACCCGGGCCGGGCTCAGTCCGGGCTCAGGCCAGCCCGAGGTCCGGCAGGGTGTACGCGCTGACGTACCGGACCCCTGCGGCCTCGACGGCCCCTGCGGCGCCCCGGTCGACGATGACGGCGACGGCGACGACCTCGCCGCCGGCCTCACGCACGGCCTCGACGGCGGTCAGCGGGGACCCGCCGGTCGTCGACACGTCCTCCACGACCAGACAGCGGCGGCCCTTCACGTCGGTGCCCTCGATGCGCCGCTGCATGCCGTGGGCCTTGCCCTGCTTGCGTACGACGAACGCGTCCAGGCTCGCGCCCCGCGCGGCGGACGCGTGCAGCATCGACGTCGCGACGGGGTCCGCGCCGAGGGTCAGGCCGCCCACGCAGTCGTAGTCGAGACCGGCGGCCGCGGCGGTGTCGAGCATGACCTGCCCGACCAGCGGGGCGGCCTGCCCGTCCAGCGTGATGCGGCGCAGATCGATGTACCAGTCGGCCTCGATGCCGGACGAGAGGGTCACTTTGCCGTGCACGACGGCCTTGTCCTTGATCTGCTGGAGCAGCTCAGCGCGTACGTCAGTCATGGCCCTGAGCTTACGGCCCGGCTCACGGGGGCTTCTCAGAGCCGGCGCCAGCTCCAGGTCGCCCGGATCTCCAGGGGGTCGATGGGGGTGACCAGGCGCGGCGCCGTGTTGAGCCCGTTCGGCGGGCCGGTCTGCGGTTCCACGCAGACCGCCTCGGCCTGCTCGTCGTAGATGACGGCCCACTCGGCGGTGCTGGTCACCTTGAGTTCGAGCCGCCCCGGCCAGGTCAGCGTCGCCTCGACGCCGTCGGGCATCCCGAAGCAGTCGTCCCACGGGCCGGGCCGGGGGTCGATACGGCGCCCGGTCGGCAGATGGTCCGCGCCGCGCTCCTCCTGCCACGCGGCGGCAGCCGCGAAGTCGAGGCGTACGGCGTCCTCTTCGGCCGTACCGCCGTCGAGGTGGCGCAGGAACCACGGGTGCCAGCCCGCCTGGGCGGGGAAGGAGTCGTCGTACGTCTCGACGCCCAGCGTCAGCGTCAGCGAGTCGTCGGTCAGCTCGAACAGCTGCGTGACGCGGCCGGTGTACGGCCAGGGGTCGGCCAGCTCGTACGTGAACGCCGCCTCGCTCTCGCCCTTGCGGGCCGTACGCCAGGAGGTGTCGCGGCCGGTGCCGTGGATGGCGTGCGGCGGGGAGTTGAGCGGCAGTTGGTGGGTGACGCCGCCGTTGCGGAACCGTCCCTCCCCGGTCCGGCCGCACCAGGGCACCATCGGGAAGCAGCCGTAGCGGTCGCCCTGCCGCAGCAGTTCGGTACCGCCGACGCGCAGGCTCGCGACGCGGCAGCCGTTCGCCGGATGGATGGTCAACTCGGCGTCGCCGGCCGCCAGTCGGATCTCGCGCTTCTGGTCCGTGTCCGTACTCACGCCATGACCCTAACCGGCGCGGGGCGGCACGGCCCGGCTCAACGCCTGCGCCGCAGCGCGCGCCCCACGACGACGGCGCCCGCGATGGCGAGCGCGGCGGCGGGCGCCACCCACCGCAACGCGGCACCGGCGCCCCCGGCGTCGGGTGCCTGCTCGGGCGCGTAACGCCCGCGGGGCGGCGCGTGATCGACCTCCTCGGCGCTGCGCCCGATCATGGTCCGCCGGGCATGGGCGGCCTCGGCGGGCGGATCGAGCGGTACGAGGAAGTCCCCGTCCCCGGAGGCGGTGACCCCGAACCCGGCGGACGCGTCGAGGGCGGACGGCGGCACGGGAACGTCGAAGCCGGCGGGCTCGGTCAGCTCGGGGTCGTCCGGGTCGGGGACCTCGGGGGTGGTGTCGGGGGCGGGGTCGGGGTCGGGGTCTGGGTCGGAGCTCGCGCCTGCCGACGCCTCGTCACCGGCGGGCGCGGCGTCCGAAGACTCCGCAGCCTCCGCGTCGACGTCCGGTGCGTCTTCCGGAAGCCGGTCGGCGCCGGGGGTGGAGGTGGGGGTGGCTCCCGCAGCCGTCACTTCTTGGTCCGACCCACGGTCAGACCCGCCGGAGTCCGACCCGTCGCCCGGAGCCCGATCGCCGCCCCGTGGTTCAGCGGCAGAGGCTCCGTCCGAGGTCGGTCCGGTCCGGCCCGGCCCCCCGGCGGGGCTCCCCGCCGGTCGATCAGCAGGCGCCGCCGCATCAGCGGCATGCGCCCCGCCGGCGGACGCCGCATCCGAAGCGGGTACGTCCCCGTCCCGCCCGACGCCCGCGTCCGCAACGCCGGTGCCGTCCCGCCCGACGCCCTCGCCCGCAACGCCGGCGGCGCCAGGGCTCTCCGCCGTGCCTTCCGCCTCCGCACCGCCAGGCGCGGCACCCGGCTGCGCCAGCGCCGCGACGAAGCGGTCCAGCAGTCTGCGGGCCGTCGCCTCCGACGTCGACGCGGCGATGCCGGACAGGCGGCCGTCCGACGTCGGCGTCCACGTCGACGTGAACGCGACCGTCGTACCCTCACCCGTCTCCGTCAGCCTGACGCGGACGGACACCTTGGCGGAGCCCGTACCGCGTACCTCCGCGCCCTCGCCCTTCGCCGTGAAGCCGCCCGCCCGCTCCGTGAGCGTCAGCGCGCCGCGGTACGTGATCGTGTGGCCGCCGACGCGGACCTTCAGCCGGCCCGAGAGCGGGCGCGCCGACGCGTCCGCGTCCTGTTGGAGTCCGGGGACGCAGCGCGCGACGCGGGCGTGGTCCCGCAACGCCTCGCGGAGGGTCTCAGCCGGAACCGGAATGAACACCTCATGCTCCATGGGATCCGAGCCTACTCAGCCCCGCCGCCTCAGGCGCCTCTCCGCGCACAACCCGACCCGTAAGGACGGTCGCCGCCCGTCAGCCCGCGTACCGCGGATGCACCAGCGTCGACGGCGGCAGATCGCGCAACCGGGTGCGCTCCGCCCCGAGGACGCCCGCTTCGAGCACCGGCGCCGCCAGCGAGCGCAGCGGGGGCGCTTCCGGGGAGAGCCCCACCCTCGGCGCCCGGCCGACGGCGGCCAGGAGGAACCCCCAGTCCTCCTCGTCCGCGCCCTTCCCGTCGCGCACCCGGTCCGGCCCCGCCCCGAACCCGGCCACCCGCCCCGTCGCGCTGTACGGACTCGTACCGAAGCCGGCCGCCCGCAGCGTCGCGTCCACCGTCCAGTACGTACGCGGCCGGGACGCCGGCGGACCCGCGTGCACCGCCAGCCGCCCGCCCTTGGCGAGCACCCGGGAGGCGAGCCCGTAGAACTCCTCCGAGTAGAGCTTCGTGCTCGGGGTGATCCCGGGATTCGGCAGGTCCGAGATGACCACGTCGTACGCCCCCGCCTCCGCCGCCCCCCGCAGCCACGCGAACGCGTCCGCGTACTCCACCCGGAATCGCGGGTCGTCGTACACATGCCCGTTCAGCCCCGCCAGCGCCGGATCCGTGCGGGCCAGGCGCGCGACGCCGGGGTCCATCTCCACGAGCGTGACCGAACGGACGTCCCCGTAGCGCAGGACCTCGCGCGCCGCGAGCCCGTCGCCGCCGCCCAGGATCAGCACGCGCGCGTGCCTCCCGCTCATCGCGGGATGCACCAGCGCTTCGTGGTACCGGAACTCGTCGCGCTCGCTGACCCGCAGCCGCCCGTCCAGATACAGGTCCAGCGGCTCGTCACGCCCGCCCGTGAGGACGACCTCCTGGACGTCGGTCTGGACGGCGACCCGCACCCCGTCCCCGTACACCGCGCGCCTCGCGGCCCGCTCGAAGTCGTCCACCATGACGGCGGCGGTGCCCAGCACGGCCAGCACCAGCACGTTCACCAGGAGCAGCAGCCCTCGCTCACGGCCCGTCAGGTCGCGTCCGAAGACCCAGAGCACGAGCGCGCCGCCCGCCACCACATTGACCGCGCCGGTCAGCAGCGCGCCCGTCAGCTGTCCGAACCACGGCAGCAGCAGGAACGGGAACGCGAGCCCGCCGACCAGCGCGCCCACATAGTCCGCGGCGAAGAGATCGGCGACGGTCCCGCCCGCGTCCTGGCGCGACACCCGCTGGATGAGCGTCATCAGCAGCGGGATCTCCGCGCCGATGAGGACCCCGATGGCGAGCGAGAAGCCGATCAGCGCGTACCGCGACTCGCCCATCCAGGCGAACGTCGCGTAGAGCACCAGCGCCGAGAGGCCCCCGAGCAGCGCGAGCGCCGCCTCCACCAGACCGAATCCGACGGCCGCCCGGCAGCGCAGCCGCTTCGCGAGCAGCGAGCCGAGGCCCATCGCGAAGACCATCAGGGACAGGACCACCGACGCCTGCGTGACGGAGTCCCCGATGAGATACGACGCGAGGGCGACCAGCTCCAGCTCGTACACCAGTCCGCACGCGGCGCACACGAAGACCACGGCGAGGATCAGGAAGCGACCCGCGCTCGGTCGGACGGGCAGTCGCGCCGCGCTGTCCGGCGGCGCGACCACAGACTGGTCGATCATTCCAGTAACGCTACGTCACGACTTCCGTGCGGCTTGTCACCCACAAGGGTGGTAACCGGCGTACGCACCCGTTCTGTTGACGTTTTCACGCCACACCACGCCGCGCCGCGCCACGCCCCCGGCCCCGCCCCGACCCCGGCTACAGCGCGGCCGGCACCCGCACCCCCACCCGTGTCCGGGTCACCACCAGCGCCCCCTCCTGCGGATACGCGTGCCAGGTCCGCCAGGACACCTGCCCCTCGTGCCGCTGCACGAGCATTGCCGTGAACGCGTGCGGTTCACCCGGGAAGGTGCCCGCGAGCCCGTTCGGATGGTCGGCGACCAGCGCGAGCAGTTCCTGCGCGCGCCCCGCGAACGAGCCCTGCGACAACGTCTCGACGCGCGCGGCGAATTCGTACTCCCATTCCCCCACGCGCTCGGCGACCCCGAGCGGCAGCGGCGTACTGCTGCCGGGAATGCAGGCCACCGTCTCGGAGCAACTGCCTTGCGCCTCCTCGAGAAGCACCTGATGGGAGGCGCCGAGAAGCCTCATCTGGACCTTGGCGCCGGTGAGTTCGAGATCGAGGACGGCGAGGGCGGGCAGCGGCTCGCGCCCCAACGCCCAGGCCAGATCGGCGGCGCGGGTGTCGGTGTAGGCGGTATTGAGGGTTCTGAGCATGGGTCGGCTCCGCAAACACGCTTGGCAAAGTGGACCGGGTGGCGTCCCGGAGGATGATCGAAATGAACTGAGAGCTGTGAACTGAGAGCTGTGAACGGGGAATTGAGAACGTGAACTGAGGGCTGAGAGCTGAGGATCGACGGCAGGAGGAGATCGTCTGCTCGGCTCCGCACAGAAGGTCCGAGG
This sequence comes from Streptomyces sp. NPDC057137, assembly GCF_042670825.1. Taxonomy (NCBI): domain Bacteria; kingdom Bacillati; phylum Actinomycetota; class Actinomycetes; order Kitasatosporales; family Streptomycetaceae; genus Streptomyces; species Streptomyces sp. NPDC057137. Next base: position 71,739 of record NZ_JBHUUW010000014.1, read on the forward strand.
TTCGAGGCCCAAGGTCCGGGGGCTGGAAAATCTCAACAGCGAGAGAATCACGAAGTAAGGGGCGCTCACAGCGTTTTTACCCAACTTGACGGGGTTTCCATCCCCTCGGGGGCACCCCAGTTCAACTGTTCAATGAAAAACCGCTCATCGGTTCACCACAGACCCGTCACCGGCTGAGCACCGGCTCAGCACCCGCTCAGCACCGGCTCACCACGGCGCCAACACGAAGGTGCCCGGCGGAAGTTCACTTCCGCCGGGCACCTTCGATCAACCACGGACCAGCTGCCCCGTGTCAGCTGCCTCCGCCGCCGCACCCTCCGCCGCCCCCACCGCAGGACGACGAACCGCCACCACAGGAGGACGAACCGCCTCCGCAGGACGACGAACCGCCACTGTCCCCACTGGAGTACCAGCTCCCGCCACCGCCGTCGCCACCGCCACTGCCGGCCGCGCCGGACCGGCGGCTGCCGTAGAGACGTACACCGCGGTTCCGGTTCCGCGCACCCAGGTGCTTCGCATAGGCCCCCATTGCGAACAGGAACCCGACAACCAACAGTGCGAGAAACCCGAAGGCCAGCCCCACAACGCCCATCGTCCCCACCGTCTTTCTGTTCCCCCGAAGCGACGCCCCCGCGCCGTCGCGGGACCGGCTTCGCCAGTGATCGGCTTTCGTGCCGTCTTCTTGTGTGACTGGGGAATGCCCCCCGCCCCGCGAGCCCAAAGCGAACTTGAGCAAGTCCAGAGCTTCGGCGCAGGATGGCCGCCATGACCGCCACGAACCCCGCAACTCCCCCGCCACACCACCGCCCCCTGCTCAACCGACGCCTCGCGGAGTTCGGGACGACGATCTTCGCCGAGATGTCGGCACTGGCCGTCCGGACCGGCGCGATCAACCTGGGCCAGGGCTTTCCCGACACCGACGGCCCCGAGGAGGTCAGGGAGGCGGCGGTACGGGCGCTGCGCGACGGCCGCGGCAACCAGTACCCGCCCGGCCCCGGCGTCCCCGAGCTGCGCACCGCGATCGCCGACCACCAGCAGAAGCGGTACGGCCTGACGTACGACCCCGACACCGAGGTCCTGGTCACGGCGGGCGCCACCGAGGCCATCGCCGCGTCGCTGCTGGCCCTCGTCGAGCCCGGCGACGAGGTCATCGCCCTGGAGCCGTACTACGACTCGTACGCCGCCTCCATCGCCCTGGCGGGCGGCACCCGCGTCCCCGTCACGCTGCGCCCCCGCGACGGCGCGTACCACCTGGACCTGGACGAACTGCGCGACGCCGTCACCCCGCGCACCCGGCTGATCCTCCTCAACACCCCGCACAACCCGACCGGCACGGTCCTCACCCGCGAGGAGCTGGCGGCCGTGGCCGCGCTCGCCGTCGAGCGGGATCTGCTGGTCGTCACCGACGAGGTGTACGAGCACCTGGTCTTCGACGGCAAGCATCTGCCCCTCGCGTCCTTCCCGGGGATGCGCGAGCGCACGGTCACCATCTCCTCGGCGGGCAAGACGTTCTCGTTCACCGGCTGGAAGGTCGGCTGGGTGACGGCCACGCCGGAACTGGTGACCACGGTCAGGGCGGCGAAGCAGTTCCTGACGTACGTCTCGGCGGGCCCCTTCCAGTACGCCGTCGCCGAGGCGCTGCGGCTGCCGGACAGCTACTTCGACGAGCTGCGCGACGATCTGCGGACCAAGCGCGACGTGCTGTCGGCGGGGCTCGCCGCGGCCGGCTTCGAGGTCTACCGGCCGGCGGGCACGTACTTCGTCACCACCGACATCCGCCCGCTCGGCGAGAGCGACGGCTTCGCCTTCTGCCGCGCGCTGCCGGAGCGGTGCGGGGTGGTGGCCGTACCGAACGCCGTGTTCTACGACCACCGCGAACAGGGCGCGCCCTTCGTACGCTTCGCGTTCTGCAAGCGCACGGAGGTCCTGGCGGACGCGGCGACCCGGCTGAAGACGCTGGCGGGGTGATCTCCGGGGCCGGCCGTCACGGCCCCGCGTGGACCTGGCACGCCCAGAGGCTCGGCGTACGGGGGTAGTCGGCGCGCACCTCGCACACCGCGCGGTGCAGGGCGCGCGCCGTGTTCTCCACGGAGAGGGAGGACGCCGTGTCCAACTGCTCGTACACCCGGCGGGCGATCCGGGTCCCGACCGTGTCGTCCACCTGCCAGAGCGAGCCCACGACATGCGGGAAGCCCGCCATCTGGAAGGCGCTCGCGATGTGCACGGACTCGTCGGCGAGTTCGGCGCCGATACGCATGGTGTCGCACGCCGACAGGTAGGCCAGGCGTGCGCCGGGCAGGCGCAGCCGGGCGAGATCGCGGATCGTCGGCGACGCCTCGGGCGGGCCGTGCAGCACCATCCGGCCGGCCGACGGGCGCAGCGGATCGCTGACGGCGTGGCACGCGAAGTGCGCGTGCGCGTGGTCGCGCAGCCGGGCCTCGACCGCGGCGCGGGTCGCCGCGCCGTCGGCGAGGACCGTGGCGTACGGCAGCCGTTCCGCCAGCCACTCGGCCTCCTCGCGCGCGCCGTGCAGCGCGGGCTGTCCGGCCGCCTCCGGGACCGCGACGATCAGCATGGAGTCGTCCCTGCGGGCGCCCGCTCCCTTGCGTGCGTCGGCGGCGGGCTGTCGCGCGTAGGCGCGTGAGGGGATGCGGGCCGGGACACGGGTGCGGGCGTGGTGGAGCGTACGGAGCGTGGGGGCGTACGAGGAGACCACCCGGTCGAGGGCGCCGGGCCCGGTGCCGTCCGGCGCGGCAGCGTGCAGGGGCAGCGTGCCGAGCAGCCCGCCCGGCGACCACCAGACGCGCGGCAGCTCCTCCCCCTCCGGGGGAACGCCGAGGCCCAGCCGGTCGAGCACGGGGCCGGTGACGGCCGACCAGAGCCAGTCCAGCGTGGACCGCACCTCGCCCTGGGCCCGCAGCGCTTCCTCGTGGCCGCTCCCGGGCGCGTTCAGCCGCGCGAGCGCGTCGTGGAAACGCTCGGTGCGCTCGGTGACCGCCGGTGCGGTGAGCAGGGGCAGCGGTACGGCCTCGACGGACCGCCCGGTCACGACGAGCGCGCCGCCGGCCGGGGTCCCGGCGCCGCCGCCACTGTCGGCGCGCGGCACATGCACCAGGACGACGGGGCCGTGCGCGGCCGTCGCGTACAACTCGGCCTCGTCCCAGTCGCGTACGGAGCGGAAGAGGCGCAACTCCGGCTGCTCGGCGCGGATCTGTGCGGTCAGCTCGTCCCACTGGGCGGTCAGCCGCTGCCGTCGGTCGCTGGCGGGGGCATCGCTCTCCGCCACCCCCACCTCCTCCGGCTCCGGCTCCGGCTCCGGCTCCGGCTCGGGCTCGGGCTCCAACGCGCCTGTGGACTCGTCGAGTCCGTCCCGCAGCCTGACCAGCCTGCCCGCCAACTCGGGTGCCTTGCGGGCCAGTTCCGTCAGGTCACTGTTCGCGTCGAAGGCCTGCGCCAGCAGCACGCCGCGCGCCTGCTCCAGCAGCCGTACCGCGAGCCCCGGCTCTCCGCACCGGACGGCGCAGGCGGCGGCCTCCGCCCCCAGCCCCGTCGTCTCCGCGAGCCGGAACTCCTGGTCGTCGCGCAGGAGATGGCGCGGCGAGAGGAGCGGCATCAGGTCGACGGCGACAACGTACCCCTTCAGCGCGAGATCCGGCCGTCCGAGGTCCAGCCCGGCACGGGCCCACCGCCAGGCGGCCTCAAGCCGTTCGGACGGCGGGCACTGCGGTTCGAGCGCCGCCTCGCGGAAGGCCCCGGCGGCCTGCTTGAGATCGTCCTCCGCGTGCGTACGCCCGTACCGTTCGGCCAGGGCCGTACCGAGCGCGGACAGCCGCATCGTGAGGTTCGGGTGATCCGGCGGGGTGACATCGACGGCCTCGCGCAGCAGTTGGACCACCTCTTCCCGCGCGTTCGACGACAGCGCGGTCCGCAGCGAGGCCCCGTGGGCGGCGGCGGCCACCATCAGGGCGTTGGCCCGTCGTGGCGATCCCTCGGGCAGCGCGGCGAGCACCGCGTCCGCGAGCGTCCGCGCCTCCCGCAGATCGCGGCGGCCGAGGGTGATCTCGAAGCGCCGCAGCAGGGTGATCGAGAGCGCCAACTGCCTTTGCCACAGCAGCGGATCGGTCGCGCCGGTCAACTCCAGCGCCGCCCTGATGTGCTCCACCGCCTGATCGGCGGCGACCGGGTCCCTTGTCCGGTCGGCGGTACGCATCAGAGCGGCGCCCGTCGCGGACAGGATCGCGGCGCGCTTCACGGGAGAGGTGCCGGGCAGCGCCGCGGCGCGCCGGCGGCAGTCCAGCGACTCGGCGAGATCCGCCGAGTCCTGGAGCCGGTTGTGACGGAGCATCAGTGCGCCGCTGAGGTTGATCAGCCGGCCGGCGAGTTGGTGGTGTCCGGCCGCTGTCTCCCGTACGGACTCACGCAGCGCGTCGACCGCCTCGGTCAACTCGCCCATGTCGGAGGAGTGTTGATGGCTGGAGACCAGGACACTGCCGAGGTTGTTGAGTACGGCCGGCTTCGCCGCGTGACCGGCGGGGAGCATCGCGAGCGCCTCGCGCAGCCGGGCCGCCGCCGTGCGGAGATCGTCCGGATCGCCCAGGCCCCGCTCGTACCGCCCACGCAGCTCCAGCGCGGAGTTGACCATCCTCTGGAGCGCGCGGCCCGTCGTCTCGCCGGCGTCCGGCGGCGCGGCGCCGCCGAGCAGTCGCCGTGCCTCCTCCAGGTCGGCCACGTCTCCGAGTCGCGCGTGCCGCGCGCGCAGGGCCAATCCCAGCTGCTCGTCCGCCCGCGACCGCTCGTGCGGCTCGGTCCACATCTCCCGGCGCGACCGGTACAGCACGGTGATCGCCTCCTCCACGTCCGGCAGCGCGCCGGTCACCTCGTACCGCTTGAGGAGCGCGCCGCCGAGATTCGCCAGCCCGGAGCCCGGCCCGTTCGGGTCGCCGGGCGCGGCTCGCCGGTACAGCTCGACCACCTCGTCGAACTCCTCGACCGCACCGCCCGACCGGTCGAGCCGCAGGGCCGACGCGCGCGCCAGGAGGCTCCGGTAGCGAGGGAGGTCGGGGTCGTGCTCGTCCGTCTGGGCGGCCCGGGCCACCTGGGCCGCTTGGGCCGCCTGGTCCACGACGTCGCGGGCGATCCCGATCGCCTCGTCCAGGTCCTCCGGATCGGAGGTCCGCTCGTAGCGCGCGACGAGCGACAGCCCGTGATTGCTCAGCCGTGGCAGGCGGTTGGGATCGCCGGCCGGAGTGAGCCGCACGGCGCGGCGCTGGAGCCGTAACACGTCGTCGGCAAGGCGCACCGACTCCCGCAGCAGTTCGTCGTCGTCCCGGGCGCGGGCCGCCGCGGCCATCGCCTCGGACAGCCAGCCGACCCGGATGGCGAGTTCCGGGTCGTCCTCGTCGGTGGCGAGCACGGCGAGCCGTCCCGCGCCGATCGCCTGCGCCCGTACGATGTCGGGCGTGCTGCCCGGCAGGTCGAACGCCTTCGCCATGTCCGGTGGAGCCCCTGGCAGTTGACGACCCTGCCCGACCGCCGTGGCGGCCATGCACACCACGCTCCACTCCTCCGGCCCGTCCGCGCTCGCCGGATCCGGCCAGGACTCCGGCGGCTGGGCGGCCCAGAATCCCGCCAACTCCGGTGGTACGGCGTCCCGATCACGCACCCAGACGGGGTACAGCAGCATCCCCGCGCAACTGCCCTCCTCCGCGCCATGCCCCTCGCCGAGCGAGAGACAGCGGTACCAGAACAGCCAACCGGCCACATACCGGGCCTCCATGTCGGTGCCCAGGTCGCAGCCGCGCAGCAACGCCCCCAGTTCGGCGTCGGCCCTGGCGCCGAACAGCAGTGTCCCGTCGGCCTGTTGATCGACCCGCGCCAGCCGCTCGGCCACCGCGGTCAGGAGCCGCTCCCGACTCGTCACGCTCACCCTTACGCCCTCCCCCTGCTCGCCCCGCCACTGATCCGTCCCGCTGACTCATTGTGGTCAAGTGCGAGCCAAGAGTGTCTGCCCGAGGCACACTTGACGCCATGACCGCATCAGACGGCGCGCCCGGGGAGCGCCGACGCGCCGACTCCATCGCGGCTCTGTGCCTGCTGCTCAACGCCCCGGACGGACTGCGGAGCAGCGACGCCCAGGTCGCGGAGACGGTCGAGCGGGCGAGACGGCTGCTGACGGCGGGCGCCGTCGACCCGGCTCAACTGGACGCCGCCTTCGAGGCGGTGGACGAGGCGCTGCGCCGGGCGGGCGACTCGCGGGGGCTCGGCACCCGGCGGGGCGAATTCCTCGGCTCGCCCGGCGCCACCCTGCCCGGCGTCCGCCCGATGATCAAGGTCGCGCTCTGTCCCGGTACGGTGCCCTGCACCCGCCGCGAACCCGCCAAGGACCTGCGGCCGGCGCCCGCGTGCGCGGTCAACGGCGTACGGATGCGCAAGGAGCGCCTGCGCGGGGACTCCACGGTATGAGCCCGGGGCTCTCGACGTACCCGCGCCGGTGAACCCGCTCCTGGTCACGCTCGGCACGAAACTCACCGAGCGGTGGCTCAACCTCCTCGTACTGCCCGGCGCGCTCTTCCTGGGCGTCCTCGCCGCCGGCACGACCCTCGGGCACACCCACTGGCACGACATCCACCGGCTGAGCCAGGCCCTCGACGACCTGACCGCCCGGCCCGTCATGGACCGCACCGGCACGGCGGCGGTCGCGGTGGCCGCCGTCCTGCTGCTGTCCGCGGCGCTGTCGCTGGCCGCGCAGTTCCTCGGGGCCGCCGTCGAGAGCTTCTGGCTGCGCGAGAGCCGCTTCCCCCTCGAACGCCGCCTCCAGTACCGCCGTCACACGGCCTGGCAGCGCCTCGACCGCGAACGGACCGACGCGATCCGCGACCCGGCCACCCCGGCCGCCGAGATCGAACGCCTCACCCGGGCCCGCGACCGTATCGCCCTCGTCCCACCGACCCGCCCCACCTGGTACGGCGACCGCCTCGCGGCGGCGGCGTGGCGGGTCCACGCGGCGTACGGCATCGACCTCGCCGCCGTCTGGCCACGCCTGTGGCTGATCCTCACCGAACCGGCCCAACGCCAGATCGAGTCCGCCCGCACCTCCTTCGCGGCGGCGGCCCGGCTCGGCGCGTGGTCGCTCGGCTATCTCGCCGTCGCCGTCTGGTGGTGGCCCGCCGTCCTGATCGCGGCGGGCTGCGCGACGGTGGCCCGGTCCCGCGCCCGCGAATCGGTGGAGGCACTGGCGTCACTGGTGGAGTCGGCGGTGGACGTACACGGCCGGGACCTGGCGGTGCTGGTGGGCCTCCAAGGTCCGGAGAGCCCGGGGCTGCTGTCGCCGGACAGCGGGGACCGGCTGTCGGAGATCTTCCGCAAGGGGGACTAGGTCCTGTCTTCAAAGTCCCGCCTGGCCCGCGACGCCTGGCACGGCACCTCTCCCCCGTAGGCCCCGAGGGGGCCACGGGGGTGCCCCCTGCGTTGTCGGAGTCGGCCAAGTACGCCCAGTACGAGGCCGATCCTCCGCCTTGCGACGCACCGCACCAGCCGCCGCAGGCCCCGCCCTACGGAGCGGCCGTTGTCTCGTCGGTGCGTGCGACCGCAAGGCGAGGATCGGCGTTGCGGACGGCCCGGCCGTACGTGGGCGACCGACGACAACCCGGGGGGGCACCTCCCGTGCCCGAACGGCTACGAGGAAGAGCGTGCGTACCGGGCGCCGCGCGCCGGGCGGGATTTGTCGGACACGGCCCAGGCCGTGTCCGACGGACTGAGGGCCGCTGCCGGCGCGCCGCGGTCGCCCGTGACCCCGCCGGTCCACCCACCCGCCACGCGCCCTGTCACGCCGACACGCCGCCCCGCCCCGCACACCCCTCGTACGGCGCCGCTTCGTACCCGGTCGGCGGGCCTCCGGTCGCGCGGTCCGCGGGCGGCACGGAGGGTCGGCTCGACCGATCACGCGCGCCCGGAGGTGCCCCCTGTCCGCCGACACGCTCGACACCGCCGACGCCACCCCGACCCACGCCGCCCCGACCGCCACCGGGAAGGCCGCCACCATCCCGGCCGCCGCCAGATCGGCCGCGCCACCGGCCGTCACGTTCATCTCCGTCGCCCCGCGCCGCCGCGCCACCCGTCTCGCCGCCGCCCTGCGCCGCGCCGCCCCCGCGCTCGGGCTGTTCGCCGCCGCCCGGCTCACCGGGCTGCTGGCCCTGTGCCTGTGGGCCGAGCACATCGGCCGCTCCCCGCGCCAACTCCTCACCCACACCTGGGACTCCACCTGGTACACGCGGATCGCGTCCCAGGGCTACGGCCACACGCTGTACTTCAGCGACGGCGCCGTCCACAGCGACCTCGCGTTCTTCCCGCTCTACCCCGGTCTCGTACGCGCGGTCACCACCGTGTTCCCGATCGGCGGCGGCACCGCCGCCCTGCTGATCTCCTGGGCCGCCGCCGCTGCCGCCGCCCTCGGCATCTACCTCCTCGGCGAACGCCTCCACGGCCGCACCACCGCCACGCTCCTCGTGCTCCTGTGGGGGCTGCTGCCCCACGCGGTCGTGTTCTCCATCGCGTACACGGAACCGCTGCTCACCGCGCTCGCCGCCGTCGCCCTGTACGCGGTGCTCACCGGCCGCTGGCTGTGGGCGGGCTCGCTGGCCGGGCTCGCGGGCCTGGCCCGGCCCAACGGGGTCGCGATCGCCGCGGCGGTGTGCGTCGCGGTGGCGTACGAGCTGTGGAAGCGCCGCGCGCACGCCCCCTGGCGGCTCTGGGCGGCAGCCGTCGTCGCGCCGCTCGGCTGGGGCGGCTATCTGCTCTGGGTCGGCGTACGCGTCGGTGATCCGCTCGCCGGTTACTTCGCCGTGCAGAGCGGCTGGAGGTCCCGCTTCGACTTCGGCGCCGACGCCCTGAGCCACGTACGGGACATCGTCCTGCGCCCCGCCGAACTCGCCACCACCGGCACCGTGTTGATCGTCGGCGCGGCCGTACTGCTGTTCGCGCTGCTCGTCCTGGACCGGGAGAACCGGCCCCCGCTGCCCCTGCTCGTGTACACGGGCGTCCTGCTGCTGATCACGGTCGGCGGCGGCGGCTTCTTCGAATCCAAGCCGCGCTTCCTGCTGCCCGCGTTCCCCCTGCTGCTCCCGCTCGCGTGCGCGCTGACGAAAGCCCGGCCGAGAGCGGCGATCGTACTGATCGCGGCCCTCGCCGGGCTGTCGTGCGCCTACGGGACGTACCTGCTGACGCTGGCACCGATGCCGCTGTAGGCGGGGCCACGGCGCCGCACAGACCGGCTCAGGCCTCGTCGGCGGGCTTCTCCTCCGCCGGCGTCAGCCCGAAGGTCTCCACGATCCACTTGTCGAACTCGATCGACGCCCGCACCCAGCTGACGGTCGACGACACGAAGTGCTCCAGGCTGACCCCGGTACCGATCAGCATCTGGGCCTCGCCGATGAGCCGGACGGTCGTGGGGCCGTCCTCCTCCTCGTGCACGTGGCTGTAGACCTTGGGCCACAGCGTGCGGCGGTTCCAGTCGTCGATCGCGTCGAGGATCTTCGGCTTGTCCTCAAGGGCGTGCGGCCGGTCGTAGAAGGTCCGCACCGAGAAGACCTGCTGGTCGCCCTCGCCGCGGAACATGAAGTACGTACGGAATTCCTCCCACGGCGCCGCGAGGTCACCCTCGTCGTCGACGACGTACTTCAGCTCCATCTGGTCGAGGAGCTGCTTGACCAGATCCTGGTCGGGGACGACAGGGCCCGCCGTTCCCGCAGCCTGCGGTTGGGGCTGGGCCCCGAAGTTCGGAATCGAGGACGGGTCGATGGTCATCGCTGGATTCTCCTGAGGATGGCATGCCGTTGTCTGACAACGACCCTAGCCGCGATCCCCCGCCGGAAACCCTGCGCCCCGTCCCCAATCGGGCGCGGGCCCGCCACCGCGTCGGTGACGGGCCTCCGGGTCGGCCAGGCGGGGGTGCTACGGCGTCTTCTCCAAAGAAGGCGCCGCCTGCTCCTGCCCACCCGTCGCCCGCCCCACGATCAGCTCGTCCCCCGCCCGGTCCACCCGCACCGTGTCGCCGTCCACGACCTCACCCGCGAGGATCTCCTTCGCCAGCCGGTCGCCGATCGCCGTCTGGATCAGCCGGCGCAGCGGCCGCGCGCCGTACGCCGGGTCGTTGCCCTTGTCGGCGAGCCAGGCCAGCGCCTCCGGGGTGATGTCCAGGGTGAGTCGGCGGTCCGCCAGGCGCTTGGCGAGGAGGGCGATCTGCAGGTCGGCGATCTTGGCCAGCTCCTCCTTGGAGAGGGCGGAGAAGACCACGAGATCGTCCAGCCGGTTCAGGAACTCCGGCTTGAACGAGGCCCGTACGGCCTCCAGGACCTGCTGCTTCTTCGTCTCCGCCGAGGGGATCGGGTCGACCAGGTACTGACTGCCGAGGTTCGACGTGAGGATCAGGATGGTGTTGCGGAAGTCCACCGTCCGCCCCTGGCCGTCGGTGAGACGTCCGTCGTCGAGGACCTGGAGCAGGATGTCGAAGACCTCCGGGTGCGCCTTCTCGACCTCGTCCAGCAGGACCACGCTGTACGGCCTGCGGCGGACCGCCTCGGTGAGCTGGCCGCCCTCCTCGTAACCGACGTAGCCGGGCGGCGCCCCGACGAGGCGCGCGACGGAGTGCTTCTCGCCGTACTCGCTCATGTCGATGCGAACCATGGCGCGCTCGTCGTCGAAGAGGAAGTCGGCCAGCGCCTTGGCCAGTTCGGTCTTGCCGACGCCGGTCGGTCCGAGGAAGAGGAACGAGCCGGTGGGCCGGTCCGGGTCCGCGATGCCCGCGCGGGTGCGCCGTACCGCGTCCGAGACCGCCCCGACCGCCTCCGTCTGACCGATCAGCCGCCGGCCCAGCTCGGCCTCCATACGGAGGAGCTTGCGCGTCTCGCCCTCCAGCAGCCGCCCGGCCGGGATCCCGGTCCACGACCCGACGACGTCGGCGATGTCGTCCTCGCCCACCTCGTCCTTGACCATGGTGTCCTTGGCGGCTTCCTGCTCCGCCTCGGCCGCCGCCGCCAACTCCTGCTCCACGGCGGGGATCTCGCCGTACAGCAGCTTGGACGCGGTGTCGAGGTCCTGGTCGCGCCGCGCGCGCTCCGCCTGTCCGCGCAGCTCGTCCAGCTTCTCCTTCAGCTCACCGACCCGGTTGAGGCCCTGCTTCTCCTTCTGCCAGCGCGCGTCGAGCCCGCGCAGCTCCTCCTCGCGGTCGGCGAGGTCGCGGCGCAGCTTCTCCAGACGCTGCTTGGACGCGAGGTCCGACTCGTTCTTCAGCGCCAGCTCCTCCATACGGAGGCGGTCGACCGTCCTCTGCAGCTCGTCGATCTCGACGGGCGAGGAGTCGATCTCCATACGGAGGCGGGACGCGGCCTCGTCGACGAGGTCGATGGCCTTGTCGGGCAGGAAGCGCGAGGTGATGTAGCGGTCGGAGAGCGCGGCGGCGGCCACCAGCGCCGCGTCCGCGATCTGCACCTTGTGGTGCGCCTCGTACCGGCCCTTGAGGCCGCGCAGGATCGCGATGGTGTCCTCGACGTTCGGCTCGGCGACCAGCACCTGCTGGAAGCGCCGCTCCAGCGCCGCGTCCTTCTCGATGCGCTCCCGGTACTCGTCCAGGGTCGTCGCGCCGACCATGCGCAGCTCGCCGCGCGCCAGCATGGGCTTGAGCATGTTGCCCGCGTCCATGGCGGAGTCGCCGCCGGCGCCCGCGCCCACGACGGTGTGCAGCTCGTCGATGAACGTGATGATCTGCCCGTCGCTCTCCTTGATCTCGGACAGGACGGTCTTCAGCCGCTCCTCGAACTCACCGCGGTACTTGGCGCCCGCGACCATCGCGCCCAGGTCGAGGGAGACCAGCTTCTTGTTCTTCAGGGACTCCGGCACGTCGCCCTTGACGATGCGCTGCGCGAGCCCTTCCACGACGGCCGTCTTGCCGACGCCGGGCTCACCGATCAGTACAGGGTTGTTCTTCGTACGGCGCGACAGCACCTGCACCACACGGCGGATCTCCTGGTCACGGCCGATGACCGGGTCCAGCTTGCCCTCACGCGCGGCGGCCGTGAAGTCGGTGCCGAACTTCTCCAGGGCCTTGTACTGGCCCTCCGGGTCGGGTGTGGTCACCCGGCGTCCTCCCCTTGCCTTCTCGAACGCGGCCAGCAGCTTCTTCGCACCGGCCCCCTGCCGGTCCAGCACCTCGCCGGCCTTGCCGCCCTCGGCCGCGATCCCGATGAGCAGGTGCTCGGTCGAGAGGTAGTCGTCGCCCAGCTTCTTCGCCCGCCTGGCACCGTCGGAGATGACGGCGAGCAGCGCGCGGTCGGGCCCCGGCGGCGCGACGGTGGTGCCTCTGACGCTGGGCTGCGCGGCCAGCAGGCGCTCCGCCCCGGACCGTACCTCAGCCTGGTCGGCGTCCACCGCGACGAGCAGGTCGGTGATGTTCTCGTTGTCCTCGCCCTCGAGCAGTGCGAGGAGCAGGTGCGCGGGGGTCAGGTCGGCATGGCCCGCCGACACCGCGCGGTCGGTGGCGGCGTTGAGCGCGGCCTTGCTCTTGTTCGTCAGCTCGGCGTCCACGTGCGGTCTCTCCTCCTTGGCGCGGGGTCCGTCCCGTAAGAACCTGACCCACCCGACGTACGCAAAGTTGAGTCTATTCCACTCAAGCGTGGCTCACGCCCCAAGGCGACGCACCGGACGGACCGATCAACTCCCGCCGCGCCACACCTTCGAGGCCATTACGCGCCTATTCTTCCGGCATGGCCCAAGACGTACGCGATCCCGACGCCGACTATCTCGCCTTCTGGCGGGAGCGCCACCTGTGCACCCTGACCACGCTCCGGCCGGACGGCACGCCGCATGTGGTGCCGGTGGGCGTGACGTACGAGCCGGAGACCGGGTTGGCACGTGTCATCACCGGCAAGCACTCCACCAAGGTCGCCAACATCCTGGCGGCGGGCCCCGACGGAGGGCGGGTCGCGGTCTGCCAGGTCCACGGGAGGCGCTGGGCGACGCTTGAGGGCCTCGCGACGGTGCGGACGGAGCCCGATCGGGTGGCGGACGCCGTAGGCCGTTACGCGGCCCGCTACGAGCGCGCGCCGGGGCCCAATCCGGACCGGATCGTCATCGAGATCGCCGTCGACCGCACGCTCGGCAGAGGATGACCCGCCCACCGCGCAGGCCGCCACGCCGCGGCGCGCGCCCCGGCCGGCCACCTCGCGGCGCACCGCCCGGCCGCCCCGCACGCGGGCAGCACAGCGGCGCCATCGCGTTTCAGGTCCACGATGGCGCCGCTGTGTGGGGGAAGTGCCGGAGCGATCTACTACGACGGGGGAATCGCTCAGGCACTGCGGGGGGTGGCGGAAATGGTCTGTGGTTCGACCAGCTGGTGGTCACGCTGGTCAAGATTGACGAAAATCATGTCGTACCGAATCGCGCAGCGTACGGGCTGCGGCGCCCCCCGAGGCTTCCTCAGACACCGGTAGGCACGGACGTCCTCGTCCTCCTCGCGGACGACGACCACGGGCTCTCCGAACAGGGTGACCATCAGCGAGTCACCACGGTGTGGGATCGCCGTGACGAGATCGATGAAGTGCCATCCGGACCGGTAGGCCGAGGCCATCTCACGCCGAAAGACCCTGTCGTCCGGCGGGACAGTCATGCGCCCAAGTCCACCGGTGCGCTGTCCCAGGAGGGATCGCCCGGCAGAGCCTTGACAGCGGACACAGACGCACTGCCCGCCGAGGGCGCGCTACCCGCGACGAGTGAACCCGTCACGGCCACCGCAAAAGCAAGTACGCAAATTGCGCGAGCCATCCTCTTCATGGACGATCTCCACCCCATTCTGATCACTATCCTCCCCCCGCGACTAAGACGATGGCCCACGCCGAACGCTTCCACCAGCGAGCACGGGCATCATGTTCCTGTAATTCAGGACCCTGAGGGGGTGGCAAATGCAGTCAAGTCAGGGAATTGACGGACATAAGCATGGGCCGGGCGAACTGTGCGAAGCCGGCAAGAACCTCTACGCGGCGGCACTACGTTCCGGCCGGCTGTCCAGGACAGAGGCGGAGAACGCACCCTGCCTGCTCGCTCTGGCACTGCTGCGCCCGGATCCGGACGACCCCCTGTGGCTCCGCCCCGTGTCCCCGACGATCGCCCTCAACCAGCTCACGCATCCTCTTGAGCGTGAGATCCAGGAGCGGCGGCAGCTCGCCATGTCGCTGGCGGAGACCTTCGAACCGTTCATGACCCTCACCGCCATGGACCCGTCAGCCACGCACGCGATCACCGTGCTGGAAGGGCTGAGCCTCATCAACTCCACCCTGGACCGGGTCACCGCGGAGTGCACCGAGGAGCTGCTCACGGTCCAGCCCGGCAGCGGACGGAAGCCGGGCCATCAGGAGGAGGCCCTGCGCCGGGTCCGCCCCCTGATCGACAGCGGTGTGAAGATGCGGACCCTGTACCAGAACACCGCCCGTCATCACCCCGCCACGCTGGCCTACGTAGAACTGGTCGCGCCGCACGGAGTGGAGGTGCGAACGCTTGAGGAGATCATCGAGCGCCTCATCATCGTCGACCGCAAAGTGGCGTTCGTACCCGCCCGCAGCGATCGCCGGATCGCGCTGGAGCTGCGCCACGAAGGGCTCGTGCAGTATCTCGTCGGTGTCTTCGAGCAGTTCTGGCTCCACGCCACGCCCTGGGACCAACAGTTGTCGTACGCGCCGGAGATCGACGGCATCACCAGCATCCAGCGCTCCATCGCCAAACTCCTCATCGACGGCTACGTGGACGAGGCGATCGCACGCCGACTGGGCATGAACGTCCGCACCTGCCGTGCGCACATCGCCAAGCTCAGCACCACGCTCGGCAGCGGCAGCCGTGCCCAACTCGGCTATCTCATCGCCCAGTCGGGCATTCTGGACCACGACCACTGAGCCTTCCGAAGACATCACATCCGGGGCGGACGACCAGGAAAATCGAGGGGAGGGAGACCGTGACCGCATCGAGGGGAGACGCGGCCACGGCCGGGATGCGATCAAGGAGCTGGCCACTCCCAACCGTCACCAACCCTCCTCGACCGACTAGGATTTCACCACCGTCATCTTGCTGCACTGCACAAAACGGGGGGTGTCAAAGTAGACGAAACCATGGAGAATCAGACGCACCATCCTCACGGTGACCGGGAGCTGTGCGAGACGGCGATCGGGCTCTACACCGAGGCGCTGCGCAGAGGGCGGATCACTCGCGCCGCACTGACGCCGGCACCCTGTCTCGTCGACATGGCGCTGCTGCACCCCGACCCCCTGGACGAGGCATGGATGTCCCCGGTGCTGCCGTCCGCGGCCCTGGCGCACCTCCTCCAGCCCATCACGCGCGAGATCCACGAACGCGTAGAACTCAGCGCCTCCCTGGTCAACTCACTGGCGCCGCTGAGCGCCGTCGCCGCCGAGGACCCCAACCTCTCCATCACCATGCTCGACGGGCATGTGCTGATCGACGCGAAGGTCGGCGAGGCCGCCCGCGCGGCGACGCAGGAGATCCTGACGGTCCAGCCGGGCTTCAGCCGGGGGCGCAAACTCATGATGGCGGGGCTGTCCCGCTCCCTGGCCGCGATCGAACGAGGCGCCCGATTAAGGCACTTGTACCAGCATCCGGCGCGCTACAGCCCGCACATCAAGGAGTACCTGGAGCACGTGCCGGCCGACCGGCTGGAGGTGCGCACGGTCGAGCAGACCGTCGAGCGCCTGATCATCGTCGACCGCGCCGTGGCCTTCATCCCTGCCAGCGCCAACCGCCATACGGCCCTGGAGATCCGGCACCCGGCCCTGATCACCTATCTTGTCCAGGTCTACGAGGTCCTCTGGTCCCAGGCCACCCCCATGACCGAGCGCCCGCCCGCCGTCTCTCCTGACACCTCCGTCACCGCCGTCCAGCGCAGCATCGCCCGGCTCCTCGTCGAGGGAACCACCGACGAGGCCGTGGCCCGCAGAATGGGCATCAGCGTCCGCACCTGCCGCTCCCACATAGCCAAACTGATGCAGGCCCTCAACGCCTCCAGCCGCACCCACCTCGGCGCCCTGCTCGTCCAGTCCGACCTGGTCGAACCCGAAACGGGCAGCCCGTCGGTGGCCCCCCACTGAGAACTTCCACCTCGGCACGGAGTTCCTGGCGCACCGGGAAAGGCAGACGCCGCGCCCCGGAAACGGGACGCGGCGTCGCAGCTTCTGTCAGCTCACCAGCAGGCGGTTCAGGGGCGCGCGTTCCCCAGGCAGACGTGGTCGGACGACCCTCCGCCGACGGGAGTGCCGATGTTGCTGCTGAACCCACCGGCCGGCATCGTACGGACCAGGGTGCCGACCTGGTCGAAGACCCTGGCGGTCACCGGCCCGTTGTTGACGTAGGAGTGGATGGAACCGAACGCGGCGGTGTCCCAGGGGGTGAAACAGGCGTTGGTGCTGGCGCTGGTGATCCGGTCACCACTGAAGTTGGTGCCGTCGTAGATACAGAGTCTCGCCGCCGGACAGTCCCCGGGCGCCGCCGCGGCCGGAGGCGCCGCGGCCATCATCCCGGCGCCGGCTATCGCCAGGGCCGAAAATACGGACGCGGACTTCTTCTTCCATTCCATGGGATTCCCTCTCAGAGCCTGTTCCGCCGATTCCGGAGGGAACCGGCGGCATCGCCAAGGCAGCTGAAATCAACCGGAGTTCACCAGAATTTCCTGGTGTCTTCCGGTGAGTCACTTGCCGCGTTCAGGCTCTCCCAGGAGCAACTCGCACACCACCGTCATCTTGCTGCACTGCAGAAAGCGGAGGGTGTTAAACCAGGACACAAGCGGGCACAATCGTGCGCTAAGAGCGATCGTGCTGCGACTTACCGTAGCGAGTCGGGCTGGTCCCGGAGCAGAACAAAAGCCCGTCGTCCCCGGAATCCTCCGGGGACGACGGGCTCATGGCCCGCTGCGGGAAGACAGTCGTCCCGCAGCCGAGCGACTAGTCCGACGACAGCTTCGGCTTCGGCCGCCACACCACCAGCGCGCTCGTCTGCTGTATGTCCTGGTACGGCACCAGGTCCCGCCGGTACGACGCGTGGACCTGGGCCTCGCGCTGGCGCATCGCCGCCGCCGCGCCGTCCACCGCCGCGCCGAGTTCGGCCACGCGCGACTGAAGCGCCGCGACCTGGTTCTCCAGCTCGATGATGCGCTTGATGCCCGCCAGGTTGATGCCCTCGTCCTGCGACAACTGCTGCACCTGGCGGAGCAGTTCGATGTCGCGCGCCGAGTAACGCCTGCCGCGGCCCGCCGTACGGTCCGGCGAGACCAGGCCCAGCCGGTCGTACTGGCGCAGCGTCTGCGGATGCAGCCCGGACAGCTGAGCCGCCACCGAGATGACGTACACCGGTGACTCTTCGGTCAGCTCAAAGGCTCGGTTGAACGATGAGTGCGGTCGACGCCGCCCGACCCCGTCCATTGGAGTCACGCTCCCTTCGCTGCCTGGAACAGCTCGTCCCGCGGGTTCTCCCCCACGGTCGCCTTCCGGTAACTCTCCAGCGCGTCACGGGCCTCGGCGCCGAGATCCTTGGGGACGACCACCTCGACGGTGACCAGGAGGTCGCCACGGCTGCCGTCCTTACGTACGGCACCCTTCCCCCGGGCGCGCATCGTACGGCCGTTGGGCGTGCCCGCGGGCAGTTTCAGGGTGACGGGGGGACCACCCAGCGTCGGGACCTTGACCTCGCCGCCGAGCGCCGCCTCCACGAAGGTGACCGGCACGGTGACGGTGAGGTTGTCGTCCTTGCGGCCGAAGACCGGGTGCGCGCCGACGTGGACCACCACGTACAGATCGCCCGCCGGACCGCCGCGCTCGCCGGGAGCGCCCTTGCCGCGCAGCCGGATCCGCTGGCCGTCGCTGACGCCCGCCGGGATGCGGACCTGCATGGTCTTCGAGGACCTGGCACGGCCGCTGCCCTTGCAGACGTCGCAGGGGTCCTGGGCGATCAGCCCACGGCCCTTGCAGTCCACGCACGGGTCGGTCAGCGAGAAGCCGCCGCCCGTGCCGCGCGACACCTGTCCGGTGCCGACGCAGGTCGGGCAGACCCGCGGCGAGCCGTTCTTGTCGCCGGTGCCCGAACACGCCTTGCAGGGCGCCTGGCTGGACATCCGCAGCGGGACCGTGGCCCCGTCGACCGCCTCGGTGAAGCTGAGCGTCACCTCGGACTCGATGTCCTGGCCGCGGCGCGGCTGGGTACGTGTACCGGTGCCGGGACCGCCTCTGTTGAAGAGGCCGCCGAACACGTCCCCGAGTCCGCCGCCGAAGCCGCCGGCGCCACCCTGGCCGCCCTGCGTCCCTCCGCCGCCCTGGGGGCCGCCTCCGAAGAGGTCGCCCAGGTCGAAGTTGAAGGACCCGCCGTTGCCACCGGCGCCGGGGCCGGCCCGGAAGCCGCCCCCGTTGCCGAAGAGCGAGCGCGCCTCGTCGTACTCCTTGCGCCGCTTGGGGTCGCCGAGCACGTCGTTGGCCTCGGAGATCTCCTTGAAGCGCTCCTCGGCCTTGGCGTCGCC
The DNA here is from genome assembly GCF_042670825.1 of Streptomyces sp. NPDC057137. NCBI lineage: Bacteria > Bacillati > Actinomycetota > Actinomycetes > Kitasatosporales > Streptomycetaceae > Streptomyces > Streptomyces sp. NPDC057137. The sequence continues at coordinate 90,292 of NZ_JBHUUW010000014.1, forward strand.
CTTGTTGGCGTCCGGGTGGAACTCGCGGGCGAGCTTCCGGTACGCCTTCTTGATCTCGGCCTCGGTGGCGTCCTTGGGGACGCCGAGAACCTTGTAGTAGTCCTTCTCCACGAAGTCCTTGGTACTCATTCCCGACGTCCCTCCTCACTGCCCGTCATGCGTGCCGCATGCGTACTGCCTGTCATGCGTACTGCCCATCCGTACCGCCGTCGGCACGTCCCGAACCGCCGGTCCGCACGTCAGCCCTCGTCCGGGCCACCGCTCTCCTCGTCCGTGTCCGGCTCGTCGGCACTCGATGCCTTCTCCCCGGGCTGGGCCCCCGGCTGGGGCTCCGCCACGGCGACGCGCGCGGGCCTGATGGTCCGCTCGCCGAACCGGTACCCAGGCTGCAGGATCGCGACGCACGTGTCCTCGGTGACATCCGGTGCGTAGCTGTGCATCAGGGCCTCGTGGATCGTCGGGTCGAAGGGCTCGCCCTCCTTGCCGAACTGCTGGAGGCCCATCTTCGCGGCCACCGTCTCCAGCGATTCCGCCACCGACTTGAACCCGCCCACCAGCTCGGCGTGCTCCCGGGCGCGCCCGATGTCGTCGAGCACGGGCAGCAGCTCGGTCAGGAGGCTCGCGACAGCGATCTCCTTGACCGTGACCCGGTCCCGCTCGACCCGGCGGCGGTAGTTCTGATACTCGGCCTGAAGCCGCTGGAGGTCTGCCGTGCGCTCACTGAGCGCCATACGGACCTGGTCCAGCTGAGCGATCAGCGCGGTCTGTGTCGCGTCTTGCTGTACGTCCCCTGCCGGGGGGGCCGCCGGGCCCGGCTCCTTGGCGGAGTCCGGCTCGGCGGCCTTCGGCGCGGCGTCTTCGGGGGTGGCGCCTGAAGGGACGTCGGGCTCCTCTTCGAAGCCCGGAGTCTCCTCCGTCACGCGGCACCGTCCTTCTTGGGCTTCTCGTCGTCGACGATCTCGGCGTCCACGACGTCGTCCGCGCCGTCGGTGCCGCCGGCGGGACCGGCCTGCTCCGTGCCCGGGGCGTCGTTGCCGGCGCCGTCGGCCTGCGCGTTGGCGTACATCGCCTGGCCGAGCTTCTGCGAGACGGCCGCGACCTTCTCCGTCGCCGTGCGGATCTCGGCCGTGTCCTCACCCTTGAGCTTCTCCTTCAGCTCGCCGATGGAGGTCTCGACCTCTTCCTTCACGTCACCGGGGACCTTGTCCTCGTTGTCCTTGAGGAACTTCTCCGTCTGGTAGACGAGCTGTTCGGCCTGGTTGCGGGTCTCGGCGGCCTCGCGACGGCGGTGGTCCTCGTCCGCGTACTGCTCGGCCTCTTCGCGCATCCGGTTGACCTCGTCCTTCGGCAGCGAGGAGCCACCGGTGACGGTCATCTTCTGCTCCTTGCCGGTGCCGAGGTCCTTCGCGGCCACGTGCATGATGCCGTTGGCGTCGATGTCGAAGGCGACCTCGATCTGCGGCACACCGCGCGGGGCGGGCGGCAGACCGGTCAGCTCGAACATTCCGAGCTTCTTGTTGTACGCCGCGATCTCGCGCTCGCCCTGGTAGACCTGGATCTGCACCGACGGCTGGTTGTCCTCGGCCGTCGTGAAGATCTCGGAGCGCTTCGTCGGGATCGTCGTGTTGCGCTCGATGAGCTTGGTCATGATGCCGCCCTTGGTCTCGATACCAAGAGACAGCGGGGTGACGTCGAGCAGCAGGACGTCCTTGACCTCGCCCTTGAGGACACCGGCCTGGAGCGCGGCACCGATGGCCACGACCTCGTCCGGGTTGACGCCCTTGTTGGCGTCACGGCCGCCGGTGAGCTCCTTGACGATCTCGGCGACGGCGGGCATACGCGTGGAGCCACCGACCAGGACCACGTGGTCGATCTCGGACAGCGCGATACCGGCGTCCTTGATGACGTTGTGGAACGGGGTCTTGCAGCGCTCCAGCAGGTCGGCCGTGAGCTGCTGGAACTGCGAGCGCGTGAGCTTCTCGTCCAGGTGCAGCGGGCCTTCGGCGGACGCCGTGATGTACGGCAGGTTGATCGTGGTCTCGGTGGAGGACGACAGCTCGATCTTCGCCTTCTCCGCGGCCTCGCGGAGACGCTGGAGAGCCATCTTGTCCTTGGCCAGGTCCACGCCGTGACCGTTGGCGAACTGCTTCACCAGGTAGTCGACGACACGCTGGTCCCAGTCGTCACCACCGAGGTGGTTGTCACCGTTGGTGGCCTTCACCTCGACGACGCCGTCACCGATCTCCAGGAGCGACACGTCGAAGGTGCCGCCGCCGAGGTCGAAGACGAGGATCGTCTGGTCGTCCTTGTCGAGCCCGTACGCCAGCGCGGCGGCCGTCGGCTCGTTGACGATACGCAGGACGTTGAGGCCCGCGATCTCGCCGGCCTCCTTCGTGGCCTGGCGCTCGGAGTCGTTGAAGTACGCCGGGACGGTGATGACCGCGTCCACGACCTTCTCACCGAGGTAGGACTCCGCGTCGCGCTTCAGCTTCTGAAGGACGAACGCGGACATCTGCTGCGGGTTGAAGTCCTTGCCGTCGAGATTGATCTTCCAGTCGGTGCCCATGTGGCGCTTGACCGACCGGATGGTCCTGTCGACGTTCGTGACTGCCTGGCGCTTGGCGACCTCTCCGACGAGCACCTCGCCGTTCTTGGCGAAGGCGACGACGGACGGCGTGGTCCTGGCGCCTTCGGCGTTGGTGATGACGGTGGGCTCGCCGCCTTCGAGAACGCTGACGACGGAGTTAGTCGTGCCCAGGTCGATGCCGACCGCACGTGCCATTTCGATTCCTCCAGCTGACTTGAGTGGAACAGACTCAAGGATGCACGACTGATCCTCATGCGTCAACAGAGCTGAGTCGAGCAGACTCAACTATCGTGCGGCCCGACTTCCGGGAACAGCAGGGAAACGGCGCGGTTCCCGCAGGTCCGCGCGCCTTCGGAACTTCTCTCACCTACTACGACACCATCGGTCGGCAAGCGTTACGCAAAAGCCCCGATGTCGCCTACAACGGTCAGGGAGGTCCTGTGGTTCCGAACCTGCGTCCGGACCTGGATCGGGTCCCGGGTCGGGTCACAAGTCGGGTCCTGGGTCGGGCCCCGGGTCGGGTCCTGGATTCGGTCCTGGATCTGGACCCCAAGCGCCTGCTCGACCTGACGCTCGGCGCCCTCCTACTGATGCTGACGGCGCCCCTGCTGGCCGCCGTCGCCGCCACCCTCACGCTGTCCGCCCGGCACCCCGGCGGCGCCTTCACCCACGAGCGCCGCGTCGGTCTGGACGGCCGCGTGTTCACCGTCCACTCACTGGCCACCCGCCGCCACCGGCTCGACCTGCTGTCACGCCTGCCCCATGTCGTACGGGGCGAGATGTCCCTCGTCGGCCCCGCGCCGCTGGCGCCCGGCGACCCCAGGACCGCCGCGCCCTGGCGGCAGTTCGTACGGCCGGGGCTCACCGGCCTCGCCCAGGTGCGCCGCCGCTCCCCGTGGCCGTGGGACGAGCCCGCGCTGCTCGATCAGCACTACGTGGAGCACCACTGGATCGGCCTCGACCTGGCGATCCTCGTCCGCACACCGGCCGTCGCGGCCGCCCCGTACGGCGCGGGCGCCGCCGCGCCACGGATCCCCGCTCAGGGTCACCTCAGCGACACAGATCACCGACCGCGCGGCTACAGTGCGGCGGGATAACTGGGTACCCTCAGCACAAACCGATTAAGTTACCGCTTAGTAGCACCCTCGGTAGTAGCCACCACTGGTGGTCACTGCCAGTACCACTGCCGTGGTGCTGTTCTTCCCACCCTCGCAGGCCCGAGGAGCCCCCAATGCAACTCGCCGCGATCATCGTGTCGCTGGTGCTGACCGTGGTCGGCGTCGCGCTCATCGCCCGAGCCGTCGCCGAGATCTACCGGTTCGTGAAGCTCGGCTCGCCCGTCCCGGCCGGCAGCCGCACCGACGACCCCAGAGCGCGCACGATCACCCTGGCCAAGGAGTTCCTCGGCCACACGCGGATGAACCGCTGGGGCGTCGTCGGCTTCGCGCACTGGTTCGTCGCCATCGGCTTCCTGACGCTCGGACTGACGATCGTCAACGCGTACGGCCAGCTGTTCCAGGCCGACTGGATCATCCCGTGGATCGGCACCTTCCTGCCGTACGAGATCTACATCGAGTTCATCGCGCTGGCCACGACCGTCGGCATCCTCGTACTGATCGCGATCCGGCTGCTCAACCTGCCCTCGCGGGCCGGCCGCAAGTCGCGCTTCGCCGGCTCGACGGCCTGGCAGGCGTACTTCGTCGAGTACGTGATCCTCACCATCGGCCTCGCGATCCTGATCCTGCGTGGCCTCGAAGGCGCCCTGCACCACGTCGAGAGCTACGACGCGGCGTACTGGGTCTCGTATCCGCTGGTCCTGGCCTTCAAGGACCTCAGCCTCGGCACGCTGCAGAACCTGGTCTATCTGACCGCCATGATCAAGCTCGGCGTGACGATGATCTGGGCGATCACCCTGGGCCTCAACACCACCATGGGCGTCGCCTGGCACCGCTTCCTCGCCTTCCCGAACATCTGGTTCAAGCGCGAGTCCGACGGCGGTACGGCGCTGGGCGCGCTCAGGCCGATGGTGTCGGGCGGCAAGGAGATCGACTTCGAGGACCCGGGGGACGACGACGTCTTCGGCGTCTCGCAGGTCGAGCAGTTCTCCTGGAAGGGCATCCTCGACTTCTCCACGTGCACCGAGTGCGGTCGCTGCCAGTCGCAGTGCCCCGCCTGGAACACCGGCAAGCCGCTCTCGCCGAAGCTCCTGATCATGTCGCTGCGCGACCACGCGCACGCCAAGGCGCCGTATCTGCTGGCCGGCGGCGGCAAGACCATGGAGGGCGAGGAGAAGGCGTCGGCGGAGGCGTTGAAGGACGTGCCCGCCGCCGCCCTCGCGGAGGCCGAGCGCCCGCTGATCGGGACGCTGGAGGAGAACGGCGTCATCGACCCGGACGTCCTGTGGTCCTGCACCACGTGCGGCGCGTGTGTCGAGCAGTGCCCGGTCGACATCGAGCACATCGACCACATCGTCGACATGCGCCGCTACCAGGTGATGATCGAGAGTTCGTTCCCCTCCGAGGCCGGGACGATGCTCAAGAACCTGGAGAAGAAGGGCAACCCCTGGGGGCTGCAGAAGAAGCAGCGCCTGGAGTGGACGAAGGAGGTCGACTTCGAGGTGCCGGTCGTCGGCCAGGACGTCGAGGACCTCTCCGAGGTCGACTATCTGTACTGGGTCGGCTGCGCGGGCGCGCTCGAAGACCGCGCCAAGAAGACCACGAAGGCCTTCGCCGAACTGCTGCACATCGCGGGTGTGAAGTTCGCGATCATGGGCGGCGACGAGAAGTGCACGGGCGACTCGGCCCGCCGCCTGGGCAACGAGCCGCTGTTCCAGCAGCTCGGCCAGGAGAACGTCGCGATGCTGAACATGGCGTACGGCGAGGACGACGAAGACGAGTCGACGCGCAAGCCGAAGTCCTCGAAGAAGATCGTCGCGACCTGCCCGCACTGCTTCAACACCATCGCCAACGAGTACCCGCAGCTCGGCGGCGAGTACGAGGTCATCCACCACACCCAGCTGCTCCAGCATCTCGTCGACGAGGAGAAGCTGGTCCCGGTGACCCCGGTCGAGGGTCTGATCACCTACCACGACCCCTGCTACCTGGGCCGGCACAACAAGGTCTACACGCCGCCGCGCGAGATCATCGCGAAGGTGCCCGGCCTCCGTAACGAGGAGATGCACCGCCACAAGGAGCGCGGCTTCTGCTGCGGCGCGGGCGGCGCGCGGATGTGGATGGAGGAGCGGATCGGCAAGCGCATCAACAACGAGCGGGTGGACGAGGCGCTTTCGCTGAATCCGGACATCGTGTCGACGGCGTGCCCGTTCTGCCTCGTGATGCTGACCGACTCGATCAACGGCAAGAAGAACGACGGCCAGGCGAAGGAATCGCTCCAGGTCGTGGACGTGGCGCAGCTGCTGCTCGACTCGGTGCGGACACCGGCGGACCCGGAGGACTCCCCGGAGCCGGCGGCCGAGCCGGAACCGGAGCCGGCGACGTAGCGCCTCGTGGCGTAACGCCTCGTGACGTATCGCCTCCTCAAGAAGGACGGCCGGACCTGCCTCGGGGGCGGGTCCGGCTTTCTTTTGCTTGCTCGGGACGATCGGGCTGTGATCGCGATCGGTCCGTTTCCTTACCGCAACGCGCGAACTGGAGCATCATGTGGCAGCGATGTCAGGTGACCGGACAGAAGTAACCGGACAGAAGTAACGGGACAGAAGTAGGTGGATGAGGCCGTGCGGATACGTACCGGTGGCACCGGCGCGACGACAGCGGTGATGACCGCCGCCGGCCTCTGTACGGCGCTGGCCCTGCTGCTGACGGGCTGCAGCGGCTCGGACGGAGAGTCCGGCGGCGAGGCCAAGAACGGCGACACCGCGCCCCTCGCCGGCCACGCCTCCGTACCGAAGCGCCCCGTCCCGCGCGGCGACGGCAGCGAGGTCCCGGCCGACTTCAACGGCGACGGCCTCCGCGACCTCGTCCTGAACGACCTGGTCAAGGCCCCCGACGCGGTCCAGGGCGACGACGCGGGCATCGGCATCGTGTACGGCTCCGACTCACCGCGCGGCGTCGACCCCGCCGTACGCCAGACGCTGAGCCCCGCCGCCAACGGCGCGGCCACCGACGGCGTCCTTCCGGCCGCCTTCGACGCGGCGGCGAGCTGCGACCTGGACGGGGACGGCTTCGCCGATCTGATCGTGAGCACGGACCCGCCGTACGACGGCCTCGGCCGCCCGCCCGTGCCCCTCCAACTGCTCTTCGGCGGCCCGGACGGCATCACGGGCAAGGCGGTCGTCCTGAAGATCCCCGCCAAGGCGCGCTACGGCGACGACTGGCCCGACCACCCGGTGTGCGGCGACTTCGACGGCGACGGCAAGCCGGACCTCGCCGTCTCCGCGAGCGCGGGCCGGGTCAGCTACCTGCGCGGCCCGTTCAGCCGCGCGGGCGCCCCCAAGGCCGCGACGGCCCCGATCCCCGGCGGCGGCCCCGTCCTCTACGCCCCCACGGGCAAGGCGGACACGGACGCCGACGGCTACGACGACCTCGTGCACGCCACCCGCACCCACGAACCCGGCAAGGCCGCCAAGGGCAAGCTGCTGCTGGGCGGCCCGCAGGGACCGGACGAGGCGGGCGGCACGTACACCTTCAAGGCGGTCGCGCTCCCGCCCGCGCCGAAACTGCCGGGCGCGGACGGCGAGCCCACGACGGACCTCCTGGAGTCGACGGACTTCACCGTGACGCGCACGCACCAGGGCGAGGAGAAGGATCTGATCGCGCTGTACCCGTCGGGGAAGGGTGGGAAGGCCGGGAAGGCGGCGGGACGCCCGGCACTCACCTTCAGCACGTCGATCTTCCTCAAGTAGTCGGACGGGCGTACGCCACGTCGACCCTGCGGCAAGCCCCCCAGGGTCCCCTTAGGGGATGTCACAGCTCGGCCGCAAAGGCTGGCCTGTTCCAGCTCCTCCAGCCCCGGGCCCGCCCGAAGCGGGTACGTTCGGTGACGTGGCTGGATTCAGGATCGGACGCGGCCGGGACAACCGCACACGTCAGCAGGACCCGCAGCAGCAGCCGTACGGACGGCAGGCGGCGCCCCCTCCGCAGTACGGAGGCGGGCAGCCGGCACCCCCGTACGGCAGACAGCCGGGCCCTCCGCAGCAGCAGTGGCCCCCGACGGGCGCCGGACACCCCGGCCCCCAACAGGGCGGTTACGGCTACCCCGGACCGGGCGGACACGGCGGGCAGCAGGGCGGACACGGCGAGCCCGAGTACTTCGGCGACCCGTACAACCAGCAGCACGGCGGTGACGGCGGCCACGACCCGTACGCCAACAACCCTGGTCACACGCAGCAGTTCAGCGTGGACGAGAGCGGCTACGGCGACGGCGCGACGTACCACGCGGGCGCGGCGCCCGCCCCGTCCGGACCGCGCCTGCACTGGAAGCAGCTGCTGAGCGGCATCGTGCTGCGCCCGAACGCGACGTTCTGGCAGATGCGCGACTACCCGGTCTGGGGCCCGGCGCTGGTCGTGACGTTCCTCTACGGCCTGCTCGCCATCTTCGGCTTCGACGGCGCCCGCGAGGAGGCGATCAACGCCACCCTCTCGACGGCCATCCCGTACGTCCTGACGACGGCCGTGGCCTTCGTGATCGGCGGTCTGATCCTGGGCGCGGTCACCCACACCATGGCCCGTCAGCTCGGCGGCGACGGCGCCTGGCAGCCGACGGTCGGCCTCTCGATGCTGATCATGTCGGTCACGGACGCACCGCGCCTGGTCTTCGCGCTCTTCCTGGGCGGCGAGAACTCCCTGGTGCAGATCCTCGGCTGGGTCACCTGGGTCGCGGCGGGCGCGCTGTTCACGGTGATGGTGAGCAGGTCGCACGACCTGCCGTGGCCGAAGGCGCTGGGCGCGTCGGCGATCCAGCTGGTCGCGCTGCTGTCGCTGATCAAGCTGGGCACGATCTGACCGATACGGCACCGGGCCCCGCCGTCCCGTGAGACGGCGGGGCCCTGGGGGTCTCTCAGGCCTTACGAATCGAGTATCTGCCCGGTGCGCCGCACGACGGGAGCCTCGACGCTCCAGGGGAAGTTGATCCACTCGTCGGTGCGCTTCCAGACGTACTCGCATTTCACCAGCGAGTGCGTCTTCTCGTAGATGACGGCGCTGCGGACCTCGGCGACGTGATCGAGACAGAAATCGTGGACGAGTTTGAGGGTGCGCCCGGTGTCGGCGACGTCGTCGGCGATGAGGATCCTCTTGTTGGAGAAGTCGACCACGTTCGGCACCGGCGCCAGCATGACCGGCATCGCGAGAGTCGTACCAACTCCCGTGTAGAACTCCACATTCACCAGATGGATGTTCTTGCAGTCGAGGGCGTAGGCGAGCCCGCCGGCGACGAACACCCCGCCGCGGGCGATGCTCAGGACGACATCGGGCTCGTACCCGTCGTCGGCCACGGCCTGCGCCAACTCCCGTACGGCGACGCCGAAGCGCTCGTACGTCAGGTTCTCCCGTATGTCGTCCACGTCCTTCACACCTGCGTCCGGTGGAAGTTGAGGAACGACCGGGAGGCGGTGGGCCCGCGCTGCCCCTGGTAACGCGACCCGTAGCGCTCGGAGCCGTACGGGAACTCCGCCGGCGAGCTGAGCCGGAACAGACACAACTGCCCGATCTTCATGCCCGGCCAGAGCTTGATGGGCAGCGTCGCGAGATTCGACAGCTCCAGGGTCACGTGCCCGGAGAAGCCGGGGTCGATGAACCCGGCGGTGGAGTGCGTGACGAGCCCGAGACGCCCGAGACTCGACTTCCCCTCCAGCCGGGAGGCGATGTCGTCGGGCAGCGAGATGACCTCGTACGACGAGGCGAGCACGAACTCCCCCGGGTGCAGGATGAACGCCTCGTCCCCGGCCGGCTCGACCTTCCGCGTCAGATCGGTCTGCTCGACGGCGGGGTCGATGTGTGGATAGCGGTGGTTCTCGAACACGCGGAAGAACCGGTCGAGCCGCACGTCGATGCTCGACGGCTGCACCATCGATTCGTCGTAAGGGTCGATACGCACGCGCCCGGAATCGATCTCGGCCCGGATGTCCTTGTCAGAGAGAAGCACGCCCCGAGGATACGCAGAACGCGCGGGCCCACCCCAACTCGGGCAACCCGCGCGCCCCTACCGACCACCTACGTCAGCGCCGCCCGACCTCCACGGGCACGGCATGCCGCAACCGAGCACAACGCGGACACCGAATAAGCCGCCCGGGCCCGAGCCGCCCGGCGTCAAGCTGCTGCATCGGGAACGACGCAGTACTGAAAACATGCCCTTCGGCACAGCGGACGACGGTGCGCTCCATCAAGTCCATCAGGTCCCTTCCCCAAAAACGCGGACGAGCCCACACATTAGGGGATCAACGGGACAGCCATCCAAGCGGCACTCCGACGACGCACGCTACGCCCCAACTGCCGGGACCGACAGCCGCGTCGAGCACCGAGAGTCGACAATGGGGTAGAGTGTCCACGGAAGCGCCGGTGATCACGGGCGCTCCGCGCGGGTGTAGTTTAATGGTAGAACATGAGCTTCCCAAGCTCAGAGCGCGAGTTCGATTCTCGTCACCCGCTCCACGACGAAGGCCTTGGTCGGCGACCGGGGCCTTTCTTGTTGCCGGGCTCGGCCTGGGGCCGCGGGCCATCGATCGGGCTAACGGGCCTTCTCGTGTCGTGCCGCGTTCCGCGCCCCGGTTCGACCTGCCCTCAATGGCGCGTCACCTGGGGTTTCGTGTCGGTCCTCCGCGCGCCTGAGGCGCGGGGCCCGGCGAAATGGGCAATTACTTCCTGTTCCTCATGCTTGTCTGCCTTCTGCGTGCCGGACTCCCGGTGCGCAGTGCTCCCCGATCGGCGAAGGCGCCCGGACCCCGTGTCTTCGTGGCAGCCGTCCGGACGCGTACCGGCGTCCCGGACGCCGGGTCGGGCGATCACACCAGCCAGCTGACTCCCGCCTCCTGTCGTGCGGCCCCGCCCCACGCCCGGAGGCGGGTTCGCAGACGAGAGGAACACCTTTGAAGACCACTTCCGCACGGCCGCGTTCGCGGCGCACGCTCGATCAGTCCCTGGTCGTGCTCGGCGCCGGCGCGCTCGCCACCGGGCTGGCCGTGCTCAGCCTCGCGCCCGGCATCAGCGCCGCGTCCAGTCACCGCGAGGCCCCGATGACCGCCGGTGATCCGCGGGCCGACAACACGGACGTGTACGCGTTCACGAGCCCGGACCGCTCCGACACCGTGACCCTGGTCGCGAACTGGATCCCGTTCGAGGAGCCCAACGGCGGCCCGAACTTCTACGCGTTCGCGGACGACGCCCGCTACAACGTCAAGATCGACAACACCGGTGACGGCGTCGCCGACGTCACGTACACCTGGCGCTTCCGCAACGAGGTACGGGACGCCGAGAACCAGTTCCTGTACAACACCGGTCCGGTCCGCAAGATCGACGACCCGAACCTCAACTTCCGTCAGACGTACGACCTGACGGTCACCGAGGGCGGCAGCACTCGCACGCTGCTGCGGAACGCCCCTGTCGCGCCGTCGCGCGTCGGCAAGGCGTCGATGCCCAACTACGGCGCTCTGCGCGGCCAGGCCGTCCGGCAGGTTCCCGGCGGCGCGAAGGCGTTCGCGGGCCAGGCCGAGGACCCGTTCTTCGCCGATCTGCGGGTCTTCGACCTGCTGTACGGCGGCGACCTCAGCGAGCGCGGCCAGGACACCCTCGCCGGCTACAACGTCAACTCGGTCGCCCTCCAGGTGCCCAAGAAGTTCCTGGCCCTGCGCGGCGACGCCGCCCGTAACCCGGTCGTCGGCGTGTGGTCCACCACGGACCGCGAGGGCGCGGACGTCATGGGGGACCGGAAGAAGACGCGCGACAGCCTCCGGCAGGTCTCGCGTCTCGGCAACCCGCTGGTCAACGAGGTCGTCGTACCGCTCAAGTACAAGGACGCCTTCAACTCGATCTCGCCGGACCAGGACCGCACGGTGCAGCCCGTGGTGGACAAGGTCTACGACCCGATCCTGCCGAAGCTGATCCAGCAGGTGTACGGGATCCCCGCACCCAAGACGCCCCGCGACGACCTCGCCGAGATCTACCTGACCGGTATCTGCAAGGCGTGCGGGCCGATCAAGGCCGACCTGAACGCGCACCGGCTCAACAAGGACGCCGACCCCGGCCAGATCTTCCCGGCCGAGGAACTGCGGCTCAACATGGGCGTCAAGCCTGCCAACAAGCCGCAGCGGCTCGGCGTGCTCGCCGGTGACCTGGCCGGCTTCCCCAACGGACGCCGGCTCGCCGACGACGCGATCGACATCTCGCTCCAGGCCGTCGAGGGCGCCGCGCAGACCGGCAAGCTCGTTCCCGCGCTGGCCGCGGGCGACAAGGTCGACACCAACGACGTCGGCTTCGGGAAGACCTTCCCGTACCTGGCGCTCCCCAGCACCACGAAGTCGGGCACGAAGTCGGGCACGAAGTCGGGCGCCAAGAACCGCGCGGCCGACGCCGATCAGGCGTCCACCGCCCTCGACCCCACGAACGCCGTAGCCATCGGCGGCGTGGGCGCCCTGCTGCTCGGCACCGGCGGCTTCCGCCTGTGGCGCCGCAGGAACACCAGCACCGCCTGAGCGAACAGCTGAACCGACACCACGACGTCGCGCCCGTACGCCGCGGCGCCGCGGTGATGCACCGAAGCACCGAAGCACCGACTGACCGAAGGACGACCGGCCGACCACCGGTCCGCCTCTGGCCGGACGGGGGGCCCCGCCCCCGCCCGGCCGCCATGCGCGACACCGCGCACGCACAGACACAGGACCCCACCCCCACATCTGTACGCGCTCCGCGAGGAGGACCGTGCCCCAGCAGACCGGCACCCCCGACCCGGCCCCGGATCAGGCCACCGACCCCAACTCCTCTCCCCCCGGCCGCAGAAGGCTGCGCGCCGCCGCCGTCACCGTGGCCCTGGGCGCCGCGCTGTTCATCGCCGGAACGGTCGGTCTTTCGCCGCTGAACCAGGACCCCGCCACCTCCAAGGACGAGCGGCCCGGGGCAAGTTCACCGCGCGGATCGATCGACGCGCTGCAAGCAGACCTGCGCAGACTGCCGGAGAACCCCGTCGGCTGGGCGGCACTCGGCATGGCGTACGTCCAGCAGGGGCGTACCACCGCCGACCCCGCCCTCTACGCCAAGGCCGAGTCCGCACTCCGCAGGTCCCTGAAGGTCCAGCCGCGTGACAACTACCAGGCCGAGACCGGCATGGGCGCGCTCGCCGCCGCCCGCCACGACTTCGCCACCGCGCTGACCTGGGGCCGCAAGGCCGCCACGAACAACCCGTCGAACGCCGCCGCGCAGGGGGTACTCGCCGACGCGTACACACAGCTCGGGCGGTACGAGGAGTCGTACCGCGCCGTACAGCGCATGACCGACCTGCGCCCCGACACCTCCTCGCTCGCCCGCGCCTCCTACACCTGGGAGCTGCGCGGCGACATCCCGCGCGCCCGCGCGCTCATGAAGCGCGCGCTGGACGACGCGGCCTCGCCGTCCGACCAGGCTTTCGCCCGGGTCCATCTCGCCACGCTCGCGCAGGAGTCGGGCGACGCCGCGACCGCGCTGCGGGAGGCGTCGGCCGGTCTTCGCGGTGCGAAGGACGACGCGCCGCTGCTGGAGGCGCGCGCCCGCGCGCACGCCGCGCTCGGCCACGACCGGCAGGCTGTCGCCGACTACACGGCCGCCGTCGCGATCGTCCCGCTGCCGCAGTACGTCCTCGGCCTCGGCGAACTCCAGCAGTCCCTCGGACGGGACGCGGAGGCCCGTACGCAGTACGGCATCCTGCGAGCCCAGGAGCAGGTACGCCGGGCCTCCGGTGCCCCGGCCGACACGGACGCGATCCTCTTCGAGGCCGATCACGGCGACGCGAAGCGGGCCGTCACGATGGGGCGCACCGCCGTCGAGACGCGGCCGTTCATCGCCGTACAGGACGCCTACGCCTGGGCGTTGCACCGCGCGGGGCGGGACGCCGAAGCCCTGGCGTACGCCGACCGCGCGCTGTCCCTCGGGACGCGCAGCGCGCTCTACCGCTACCACCGCGCGATGATCCACGACGCGCTCGGCGACGCGTCGGCGGCACGGAAGGACCTCGAACGGGCCCTGTCCGTCGACCCGCGCTTCCACCCGCTGCACGCACCGCGCGCCCGGACCGCCCTCGACCGAATCCTGGACCGAAGCCTGGACCGAATCGACGGTGCCTCATGAATCTCACGTCGCGCCGCACGCTCGCCGTCGGGCTCCTGCTGACCGCCACGGCCGTCGCCGGGGGCGCCACCGCGCCCGCCGCCTCCGCGCATCCACTGGGCAACTTCACGGTCAACCACCACACCGGTCTCACGCTCCACACCGACCGCGTCGACGCCCTCCTCGTCGTCGACCGCGCCGAGATCGCCGCCGCCCAAGAGCTGCCGGGCGTCGACCGCGACGGCAGCGGCGCAGTGAACACCGACGAGGCGCGGGACTACGCCCGTACGGCCTGTGCGACCGCCGCCGACGGACTGCGCGTCAAGAACGGCGGTACGGCGCTCGTATTCACCGTCCGGGACAGCGGCTTCACGTATCGCCCCGGCGAGGCCGGGCTCCCTACGAGCCGGCTCCGGTGCGCGCTCACCGCGCCGACGGATCTGCGACGACCGGCGGACGTCACCGTACGCACCGCCTACGACAGCCGCCGGATCGGCTGGCAGGAGATCACCGCGCGGGGCAGCGGCGTCACGCTGAAGACCAGCGACGTGCCGGCCGAGTCCGCCACCGACGAACTGCGCCGGTATCCGACCGACCCGCTGGCGTCCCCGCTCGACCAACGGTCCGCCACCCTGCGCACGGAACCGGGCGGGTCGGGCGGGGGTGCGACGGGGGCCGCCGCGCTGCCCGGCGCGAACTGGGTCCCCGGTCCCGTCACGGCCGCGCTGGACAAGGTGTCCGGCGTCTTCGACTCACTCGTCGGTACGCGCGAACTCACCGTCCCGGTCGGGCTGTTGGCCCTGCTGCTCGCCGTGGTGCTCGGCGCCTCGCACGCGGCCATGCCCGGCCACGGCAAGACCATCATGGCCGCCTACCTGGCGGGCCGGCGCGGTACCCCGCGCGACGCGGTGACCGTCGGCGCGACCGTCACCCTCACCCATACCGCCGGGGTGCTCGCCCTCGGGCTGCTGTTGCCGGTGGCCACGACACTCGCCGGGGAGACCGTGCTCACGTGGCTCGGGCTGGCCAGCGGACTGCTGGTCACGGGGATCGGGCTGTGGCTGCTGCGCTCCGCCGTACAGGGCCGGCCCACGCACGGCCACCACCACCATCACGGGCATGGGCCTCACGAGCACGCTCACGGGGAGCACGGTCACGATCACCCGCATCCCCATCCCCATCCCCATCCGCACGGTGACGGTTCGTCCACCGTCGCCGTACTCAGCCCCGTCCAGACCGAACCGCACACCCACACCCACCCCGCTCACGACGCCCACGAGCACGGCCACGACCACTCCCACCCCGCCACCGCGACCCGTGGTGGACTCATCGGCATGGGCATCGCCGGCGGCCTCGTCCCCAGCCCCTCGGCCCTCGTCGTCCTCCTCGGCGCCGTCGCCCTGGGCCGTACCGCCTTCGGCGTGCTGCTCGTCCTCGGCTACGGGCTCGGCATGGCCGGCACGCTCACCCTGGCCGGACTCCTCCTGGTCCGCCTGCGCGACCGCGTCGAGCGCAGCACGCGCGCCGCTGCCGCCACCCGGTGGAAGGGGCTGCGGAAACTGGCCCGTTGGGGCCCGGTGGCGACCTCCACCCTCGTCCTGCTCGTCGGCGTCGGGCTCACCCTGCGGGCGGCCGCCGGACCCTGGTGACTCGCACCGGCACCAGCCTGACGGGCCGTGACGGGCGAAGCACAAGGCGAACACAAGGGGCCGGGCGTAGCAATTCCGGCTTAACGCCTCGGCGATTGGCCAAGCGCCCTAGTCTGTATTGCCGGACCGAGCAGGGTGAGGACGATGCGGTACTGCGAACGCCATGAGATGCACAACTGCGCGGACTGCGCTCCGCGCGCGACTCGCAGCAGTGCGTCCACCGGCGAATGGGACGAGTGGCCGGCGGCCGCGATCATCATCCACGCCAGTGGCAAGGCCCACCTTCCCGGCTGTACGCACATCGTCCCGACCGACATCCGGCCACCCGTTTACGGCTGGGTGCTCACCCCTTCACCGGGAGCATGGCGCCGTCTCTCGCCCTCCTACGAGCCCTGTGCCACGCAGGGCAACACCCAGCGGGCGGCCGTAAGCCGCTGCGAGACCTGCGACGCCACACAGTAGGAACAACCGAGGGGACTGCTACGCCGGAGATCGGGGCGCAGCGCGCGTACGAGGTCAACGGCTGCCAGGCTGTCGAGGTCGGTGGGTACGGATTCCGCCGGCGCGGGAACGACCCGCTCGAAGTCGGCGACCGCGTACTGCTGCCCGAGAACTACGTGAGCCGCCTCAAGAACGGCCCAGGCCCCACGGTGGGCGTGGTCAACAAGCTCGGCACCACCTACCGAGGACCCCTGTCCGACATCGTGGGGCGGGCACCGGCAACTGGCGGAGACGACTGAGGGAACCTTGTGCCACAACGTGCCGGTAAGTGCCGAGAACAGCGGTCAACTCCGTGTGACGTGCGCCATACCTTCGGCCGTTCCGAAATCACTGAACGTCGCGACTGTTGATCGCGGCACAAGCATCCGCATGCACCCAACACCGCTGCTGGGAAGCTATTCTGGGGTCGCTCCAACCCCGCCGCCGAGCGGACAGAACCGAGCACTCTACGTGGCGATTCGCCGGTTCGTGAGCTGACGCCACGTCACGTCACGTCAGTCCAGAACGATCGGTCAATCCAGCGTCAGGCCCGGCGCACCACTTCCGCACCACCTGCCTCGCCGTCGGCCACGTCATGCCGCTCCGCGCGCACGCGGGCGTCGAGTGCGGCCGCGACCTCCTTCTGCCGCTCCAGCGTCGAGTGCTCGCCGGCCGGTGTGCGGCCTGCTCACAGGTGGGCGTCCAGGAACTCCCCGAGCGCTGCCCTCGACATCGGACCGCTCCCGGCCGCCGCCATCGCCTCGCCCCGGTGGATCAGCACGAAGGAGGGCGCGCCGGTGACGCCGTAACGCCGTACGGGGCCGGGGCACCTTGCGATGTCGGCCCGCACGACGATCAGTCGGCCCTGGTAGACGTCGGCCACCTCCCGCACCAGGGCATCCATTTCCTTGCAGGCTGCCGCGGCCTTGGGCCACACCCCGTGGAAGTACGCGAGCACCGGCACGTCCGCCCTCGCCAGGATGAACTCGAACTCGGCTTCCTCATGGGGGCGTTGGACCCTGCTCGCCATCGGCACTCCTTGACGCTCCACTCGATGCGAGGCAGCGGGTGCCTCCTTGTGTCTCCCGACGTGTCTCCCGACCGCGACGGCCGTACCGCCCGTCAGTGCGCCCTGCGCGCTCGGGCCGCCTTGCGGGCCTCCGCCATCGTGCGCGCCTCCGCGGCCTTGCGGGATTCCTTCGGCGGGCGGCCCGCGCGGGTACCCAGACCCCGGAACGCCGCGTTGCCGGTCTTCGCCCCGTCCTGCACCGGCGGGCGCTTCGCGCCTGTGATGCTGGTCAGCCTCTCCTCGCCGGAGCGAACCTGCGCGACCGTGGGCCGGATCCCGGCATCCGACATCATCCGGTTCACGTCCCGGCGCTGGCCGGGCGTGACCAGCGTGACCACGCTGCCGGACTCCCCGGCACGCGCGGTGCGTCCGCCGCGGTGGAGGTAGTCCTTGGGATCGGAGGGCGGATCCACGTTGACGACGAGGTCCAGGTGCTCGACGTCGATGCCACGGGCAGCGACGTTGGTGGCCACCAGCACCGTGATCTCCCCGTCCTTGAACTGGGCCAGCGTGTGCGTGCGCTGCGGCTGTGACTTCCCGCTGTGCAGAGCACCCGCCCGTATGCCGCTGCTCCGCAAGTGGCGGGTGAACTGGTCCACACCGTGCTTGGTGTCCAGGAACATCAGCACCCGCCCGTCCCGAGCCGCGATCTCGGTGGCTGTCACGTACTTGTCGGCGGGATGGACGTTCAGTACGTGGTGCTCCATCGTCGCGACCGAGCCCTCCGCCCGGTCGACCGCGGCGAACACCGGGTCACTCAGATACTGCCTGACCAGTTGATCGACGTTGCGGTCGAGCGTCGCGGAGAACAGCATCCGCTGCCCGCCGGGGGGCGTCCGGTCCAGGGTCTCCGTGACCTGCGGCAGGAAACCCATGTCGCACATCTGGTCCGCCTCGTCCAGCACCGCGATCCGCACCCGGTCCAGGTGACAGTCCCGCCGGGCGACGAGATCGGCCAGCCGTCCCGGCGTCGCCACCAGGACCTCGACACCCGCCCGGAGCGCCGCCACCTGCCGGTTGATCGCCAGCCCGCCGACCACAGTCGCCGAGCGCAGCCCGAGGGCCTCCGCGAAGGGAGCCAGCGCCTCGCTCACCTGCTGCGCGAGTTCCCTCGTCGGCACCAGGACCAGCGCGAGAGGGTGCTTCGGTTCGGCGCGCCGCCCCGCCGTACGTGCGAGGAGCGCGAGCCCGAAGGCGAGGGTCTTCCCCGAGCCGGTCCGCGCGCGGCCGAGGACATCCCGGCCGGCCAGCGCGCTCGGCAGGGTGGCCGCCTGGATCGGGAACGGCTCCCGTATCCCGAGCCCCGCCAGCACCCCCATCAGCTCGACCGGCAGTTCCAGCTCCGCGAAGGAGCCGGCCGGCGGGAGGCCGGGCACCGGTGTCCCCGGCACCGAGAGCTCGCCCCGCGGGGCCCTCCCCTGGTCGGACCTGCCTGGTCCGGAGCGACCGGAGGCCGACTGCTTCGCCTTCATTGGGGGTTCCTCGTCTCGGCGCCCTGAACGGACCTGGGCCCGTGCCTTGTCCGGCACGGGCCCAGGCTCTCTGCAAGCGTGACCCAACCTTACCAGCGCGGGCCTCGGCCCGACCGTCCCGCGGCCCGACCGTCCCGCGGCCCGGCCGGGCACCCGCCCCGGGGATCGCCACGCGCTGAAGGCCGGTGAGCCCCTCGGCATCCGGGATGCTCCAGCGTGTCCGTGCAAGGTCCTCGCGCGGCTGTTCACGCGCTCCCGCCAGGACACCCGGAGCCCGGTCTGAGTACAGCCTGCTGTACCCCCTTTCAGGGTGCCGACGGGAATGATCCGCGGCCCCGGGGCTGGTGTGCTGGACGCACCACACCAGCCCCATCCGAGAGGACACGCGGTGACCGTCCAGACCACCTCAGGCATCCGAGGCGCCTTCCAACGCGCCCCGCTGACCTGGTTCTTCATCCTCGCGTACGCACTGAGCTGGCTGGCCTGGGCGCCGTACATCCTGTCGGAGAACGGGCTGGGTGTCTGGCACCACGACTTCGGCTCCGGCGGCTCGGGCCAGATCCTGGGCGTCCTGCCGGGCGCGTACCTCGGCCCGATCTGCTCGGCCCTGCTGATCACCTCCCTGACCGAGGGCCGTCAGGGGCTGCGGAACTGGCGGGCCCGGATGACCAAGCTCCGGGTCGGCTGGCAGTGGTATCTGCTGGTGATGGTCTCGGTCCCCGCCGCGCTGACCCTCGCCTCCGCCGCGCTGACGGACACCGCACCCGTACTCCCCGGCGCCATGGTGTTCGCCATGTACCTGCCCGGCCTGCTGGTCCAGATGATCACGACCGGCCTCGCAGAGGAGCCCGGCTGGCGCGAGTTCGCCATGCCCCGGATGCAGAACCGCTACGGCCCGCTGGTCGCGACCCTCGTCGTCGGCGTCCTGTGGGGCGCGTGGCACCTGCCGCTGTTCCTGACCGACTGGGGCGGCGGGCGGCACGACCCGATGAGCGTGGTGGAGTTCATGGTCACCGCGCTCGCCTTCAGCGCCGTCATGACGTGGGTGTTCAACCGCTCGGGCGAGAGCATGCCGCTGGTCATGCTGCTGCACACCAGCGTCAACAACTTCTTCTCCATGGCCTGGGCCGACATGTTCCCGACGCTGACGGACAAGCAGGGTTCCCAGGCGTTCCTGATGGCCGCCGTCACGGCGGCGCTCATCGTGCTGGCCGTCACCCGGGGCCGTCTGGGCTTCGCGGCCGAGCCATCCGTGCAGGTCACGGAGCCGGTGACGGGCGGTGTCACTCCCCCTCCGGCGGCCGGCTCTCCCCGCACCCCGTATCCCTCGTGGTCCGGTACAGGTGACCGCGGCGCTTCGTGAGCGTCTCGCGGCGCAGGGCGGCTCTGTGATTGCGACAGACCCGAGTTCGATCTGCCCGGTCGCATCCGGGGCACCAGGGCACCGGAGGGCCGCGCCTGGCCACGAAGGCATGGCCATGTGAGCGAGGGGCCAGGGCGTGCTGTTGTCCCGCATGCGGGGGATGATCGAAGCATGAGAGGCGATGATCCGCTGGTGTTCGGTGCGGAGCCGGGCCTGCAGGGCTGTCACGAGGCGGTGACGGGGGGCAGCCGTGTCGGTGCCGGGTCCTGTCCGGCGGGTCCGGGCCGAAGGAGCCGCCGATCATGGCGGCTCCGTGCGGTCGTCGGCCCGGCAGCGGGGAGGGGGCGGTGAATGAAGGATCTCTCCTCAGACGGTACGAAGCGCTCCTGGGCGCCGTACCGCAGTCGGTCTGGACGATGTCGCCCGACGGGGTCGTCACTCTGTTGATGGGCAGCGGGATGCCGGAGAGGCTGTGGCACCCCGACGGTGAGAGCTCATGGATGGACGCGGTGCATCCGAAGGACCGGGACTGGTTCCAGCGGGCGTGGCGCAAGGCCACTCAGCAGCGGTCCCCCCTCGACACGATCGTACGAGTACGGCTTGAGGACGCCCCCGACCGTTTCCGTCACATCAAGATCATCGCCACACCTGTCCTGGACCGGGCCGGGGGAGTGGAGTGGGTCGGTACCGCCGCCGACGCCGAGGCCCACTGGCGCGCCCGCATGCGGGAGAAGCTGCTGGCTCGTATGGCACCGGTACCGGCCGCGCACAACCTGTCCGAGGCCTTTCTGACCACCGCGGCGGCCGTCGTGCCTGAACTTGCCGACGCCGTCGCCGTCTTCCAGGTACGGGGCGACGCCGAAGCTGCGTTTCGGACTTCCGAGGGCGTACCGGCCGCGGCGACGGCAGAGCGGGTGGGGCTTGCCCCCGGGCTGCCTCCCATGCATCCGTTGGACAAGGACTTCCTGCTGGGGCCGGCCGTGCGAAAGGCCATCGAGAGTCAGGAGGCAGGGCTGCTGACCTTCCCGCCTGGAGGGCCGCCCGAAGACAGTCTTTCCAAGGTCTCCGTCCGGTGGCTGCGGGAGGCTGACGCGACAAGCGTGGCGCTGCTGCCCGTCGTGGTGGACGGCCGGACTGTCGCGCTGGCGACCACAGCGACCTGCCGGGGCAACCCGCCCTCGGACGAGGCCGACCTCTACCTGCTGCAGGATGTCTTCCAGCAGATGAGCGGACCCCTGCGCCGGACGATGGAACTGCAGAGCATCCGCGACATGGCCCTCGTACTGCAGCAGTCCTTCCTGGCCGTCCCGCCGTCCGTCGAAGGTCTCGTCATCACGGCGCTCTACCATCCGGCCGACTCGGCCGCCGAGGTCGGCGGGGACTGGTACGACGCCGTCCGGCTCTCGGCCGACTCACTCGCCCTGTCCATCGGCGACATCGCGGGTCACGACTTGGACGCGGCCACCGCGATGGGGCGTGTCAACAGCATGCTGAGGGGGCTCGCCTACGACAGCGGCCCGGCCGCCAGCCCGGCGGCCACCTTGAGCCGACTCGACCGCATCGTGCAGGCGCTCGACAGCCCGTCGATGGTCACGGCGGTGCACGCGGTCCTGCACCGGCAGGCGGACGATGCCTGGCACATCGCTCTGTCCAACGCCGGCCACCCTCCGCCCCTGCTGATCCCGGCCGACGCGCCATCGCGGTACCTGCACGACCTCACGGCCGCGGACCCGCCGCTCTGCGTCGGCGAGGCCCTCCCCCGTACCGACCTCCACGCGGTCATCCGGGAGGGCGACACCCTGGTGCTCTACACCGACGGACTCGTGGAAGTGCCGGGCACGGACATCGGTGACGGTCTCCGGCGCCTGCGTGAGCAGACCGACGCACTGGTCCGAAAGGGGGTATCCCAGCTGACCCTGATCCGAGGGCTCCTGCCGCCCGTCCAGAACCGCTGGGACGACATCGCCGTCATCGCTCTGCAAGCCCGGAGGGAGCGGTGATACCCCGCCCTACCGAGGGCCTTGCCTCCGGTTCCAGGGATACAGGGATACGCAGAGCGGCCGGTCGGCCTGGCCGGCTCGCCGAACGCGTCCTCATCCCGCTGTTCCCGCTGTACCCGTTGTTCCCGCTGTTTGGCTTGCGGCCGGAACACCACGTTCATACCGTTGACGAGCCGTCCTTGACCGAAAGAGGCGCCGTATGAATGCTCCGCACGACCGACAGAGCGGACTTGCCACCTCGCGCGCCCACTCCGCCCGGGTGTACGACTACATTCTGGGCGGCAAGGATCACTATCCCGTTGATGTCGAAGCGGGTGACGCCATGTGCCGGCACTGGCCCGCCCTGCCCGTCCACATGATGGAGAACCGCCGATTCATGCACCGCGCCGGCCGCTTCCTCGCCGAGGAGCGCGGCATCCGCCAGTTCCTCGACGTCGGGACCGGTCTGCCGACCTCGCCCAACCTGCATGAGATCGTGCAGGAGGTCGCGCCGGAATCACATGTGGTCTACGTCGACAACGACCCCGTCGTCCTCGCCCACGCCCGCGCGCTGCTGCAGAGCTCGGCCGAAGGGGCGACCGCGTACGTGGACGCCGACATGCACGACCCCGACACCATTCTGGACAGCCCCGAGTTCCGTGACCTCATCGATCTGAACCGGCCCGTCGGCCTGATGCTGATCGGCATCCTGCACTTCATCATGCCTCCGGACGACCGGCGCCTGGTCAAGCGGCTGCTGGAACCGCTGCCGTCCGGCAGCTATCTGGCGATGACCATCGGCACCGCCGACTTCGCACCCGAGGAGGTCAACCGGGTGGCAGAGGAATACCGGCAGCAGAACATGCCCATGGCGCTACGCGATCTCCCCACCGCCACGTCGTTCTTCGAGGGACTGGAACTACAGGAGCCAGGAGTCACCCAGGTGCACACCTGGCACCCCGGCCCTGAACAGGCCGGCATCGACGGCCGCGACATCGCCATGTACGGGGCGGTTGCCAGAAAGCCCTGAAGCGACCTGCGCCGGGATGACGCCTCGCGCGGTGCGGGGCGGTGCGGTGCGGGGGCAGTGGGGTGCGGGGGCAGTGCGGTGCCGACGGCGCCATCTCGGGTCGATCTGTCCCGCTGCTCAACTCGGCGTCAGTTGCGGCAGGGTGAGGGCCGAGTGGGCCGGGCGGCCCGGCGGCGTGGGGATGGTGCGGAGGTTGCGGAGCTTTTCGTTGCGCTGGTCCAGGGCCTCGGCCGTGGTCGGGAAGAGGGTGGCGCCGCCCTCGCCGACCAGGTCCTGGTTCAGGGTCACGAACTCGCGGGTGTCGTGTTCGTAGGCGGCGAAGCCCGCGGTGTGGTCCCGGTCGGGCAGGGAGGCGGCGAGCATGTACGCGCCGACCAGCGCGAGGCTGGTGCCCTGGCCGGTGAGGAACGAGGGGGCGTACGCGGCGTCGCCCACCAGCGCGACCCGGCCGCTGGACCAGCGGGGCATGCGGATCTGGCTGACCCCGTCGTAGAACACGTCGTCCGCGTCGCGCATCGCGGCCAGCATGCGGGGGACTTCCCACTGCGCGTCGGTGAAGACCTCGGCGACCAGGTCCCGTTGGGCCTCCGGGTTCCGGAACGCGTCGAACGGCGGTTCCGGCCGGGCGAAGTTCAGGAAGGCGTGGACAGCGTCGTCGTCCCCCACGGCGTAGAGAGCCGCCGCCCTGCCCGGGGTGTTCCACATGACCGTCTCGTGGGAGAGCCCGAAGGTGTTGGGCATGGTGAAGATGGCGAAGCGGTACCCGAGGTAGCGGTGGAACGGTTCCTCGGGGCCGAACAGGATCTCCCGGGTGTGGGAGTGCAGACCGTCCGCTCCGAAGACCATGTCGAAGGTGCGGCCGCCGCCCCCGTGGAAGGTGATGTCGACGCCATTGGTGGTCTCGTGGAGGGCGGCGACGGAGTCGTTGAAGAGGAACTCCACGTCGTCACGGACCGCCGTGTACAGAGCTTCGGTCAGATCCCCGCGGCGCACTTCGAGATCGCGTCCCGCGACACCGCCGGTGACGGTGTGGGGGTGGATGGAGGCCACCGTGCCGCCGTCCCCGTCGAGGAAGGTCAACCGGCGCAGGTCGATGTGTACGTCCCGCAGTTGGGGCAGGATTCCCATCCTGCGGACGACCTCCAGTGCGGTGCCACGTATGTCGATGGGGTAGCCGCCGCTCCGTGGTGTGGCTGCTTTCTCGACGACCGTGACCTCGTATCCGTAGCGGTTCAGCCAGTAGGCGAGAGCCGGACCCGCGATGCCGGCCCCGGAGATCAGGACCTTGCGCCTCGGCGTAGTACGGATGCCCGTCGGCTGATCGGTGCGGGTCATTCCTCGACTCCTCTGTTCGTGGTGCGGATGTTCGTGGTGCGGCTGTTCGTGGTGCGGTTGTTCATGGTGCGGACGACAAGCAGGGACAGCGCCGTGAGGGCGCCGGCGATGACGAAGCCGGTGACGAAGGCCGATTCGGCCGGGATGTCCGCCCCGGACGGGGTCGCGGCGGTGAGGAGCGCCCCACTGAGCTGCACACCCACGGCGAACCCGATCACGCGAGTCACCAGGACCAGGCTGGTGGCGATGCCGGTGTCGCTCTGATCGACGGACGTGGCGGTGGTGGTCACCAGCGCCGTGACGCACAGGCCGTTGGCGAGCCCGATCAGCGCCTTGCCGACGACGAGGTGCCAGACCTCGGTGTGTACGGCTGCCAGGGCGAGCAGGCCGAAGGCCATCAGGACGACGCCGGTGGCGACCACGGCACGTGAGCCGAACCGCCGCGCCCCGATCCCGCCGAGCGGTCCGGCCAGCGTCGCGGCCACGGCGCCGGGCAGCAGGAAGAAGCCGATCGCGGTGGCGTCGGCCCCGAAGCCGTACGCGTCCTCGGACACCGCGAACAACTGCGGTACGAGATAGACCGCCGCCGAGGTACCGACGCATATCAGGAACGTCAGTACGCACGACTTCCACACGGCGGGCAGTGCCAGCATGCGCAGGTCGACCATCGGCGCCGCCGCACGTCGCTCGACGGCCACCCATCCGCTCACGAAGGCGGCCAGAAGGAGGACGAGGGCGACGAGTACGAGTGGTCGCGAGGCGATGTCGGGTGCCAGCGCGAGTACGAGCATGAGCGTGACCAGCGTCCCGCTCAGGAGAAGCAGGCCGGCCCAGTCGATCCCGCCTTCGTCGTCGGACCTGCCCGGCGGATCCTCCGGCATGAGCCTGTTCACCAGCAGCGTGGACCCGATGACCGCGAACGTCGGCAGCGCGAACATCCAGTGCCGGGACAGCCCTTCGGCGACGGGCCCGGCGGCCAGCGTGCCCGCCATCCCGCCCCCCACGAAGAGCCCGCTGACCACCCCGATGGCCACCTTCGACTCTCCGGCGGGGAGGTGTTCGCGTACGAGGATGAACGACAGGGGCAGCGCGCCCACCATCGCTCCCTGCAGTACCTGGCC
This sequence comes from Streptomyces sp. NPDC057137, assembly GCF_042670825.1. Classification (NCBI taxonomy): domain Bacteria; kingdom Bacillati; phylum Actinomycetota; class Actinomycetes; order Kitasatosporales; family Streptomycetaceae; genus Streptomyces; species Streptomyces sp. NPDC057137. The sequence goes on from NZ_JBHUUW010000014.1 coordinate 115,623, forward strand.
GAGCAGCAGCACGGGCAGGTTCGGCGCCAGGGCGGACACCAGACCCCCGACGGAGACCACCGCCATCAGCCGGACCAGGACCCGTTTCCCGCCGTACCGGTCGCCGAACTTGCCCGCGACCGGCGTGATGAGCGCGCCGGTGATGAGGAGCACGATGCTGAGCAGCGCCCCTTCGGCCGGACTCATGTCCAACTCCCTTTGCAGGAGCGGGAGCGTCGGAGTCACCACCGACTCCAGGGCACCGGTGGCGACCGCCAGCATGCCGAGAGCCCCGACAGCGGCCTTTCCGATGCGCACCGAGGGGGCCAGAGTTGTGGGCATGAGCGTCCCTTCCGTCATTGCCGGACGAGTGAATGAGTAAGGCGAGTAAGTGAGGGAGGGGTTGGTCGTACGCCTGGCGCTGCAGCCTTACGCGGAAGTACGCACGCGGCCGCCCGACGCGGTGCGCAGTAGCCGCTCCGTACGAACGCGCTACGACCAGCGGCGCAGTACCGCCCGCGCCGGCAGCGTGATCGCGAGCAGGGTCAGACCGCCGGCGGCGGCTACGAGGGATCCGTACAACAGCGGTGGTACGTACGGCAGTTCGCCGGTCGTACCGCGCATCATCGGGATCAGCGTGGCCGCGGCGATCGCGGAGCCGAGGACCACGCCCACGGCCGCGATCAGCAGGCCCTCCCAGTGGAGCATCGTCAGCACCTGGCGCCGGGTGGAGCCGACGAGGCGCAGCGTGCCCAGCTCGCGGCGGCGGTCGAGGACCGTCATCACCAAAGTGTTGACGGCGGCGACGGCCGCGAAGCCGCCGAGAACCGCGGCCATGGTGTTGTTCAGCCAGGCGCCCAGCTTCGCGTCGAGGCTCTTCTCGGTGGCGTAGCCGGAGGCGTCGGTGACCTGTCCCAGGGCGGCGAGCGACTTCTCCGAGCCGCCGTGAACGAGCAGCGTGCTGTCGAAACCCGAGGTGACGTGCCCCGTCAGGGCCGCCCGGTCCATGGTCACCGTGGCCAGGCCGAGACCGCGGCCGTAGATCGCGACGATCTCGGGGTCGGCCTTGGTGCCGTCGGGCAGGTGGAGCGGGAGCCGGTCGCCCACGCCGACGTCCGCCGAGGCCGCCAGGCTCTTGTCGATGGCGATACGGTTCCCGCCGAGCCGGTCGAGGCTGCCCTTGCTCACGTCCAGGTCCTGCACCTTCGCGAGTTCCGCGCCGGAGCCGGTGACCCCCTGCGTCGCAGCGCCCTGCAGCGACGTGAACTCGCCGGAGCCGATCGGCACCAGCACCTGTGTGTTCAGCAGGCCGACGGCGGCGTCCACGCCCGCTGCGCGGGCGGCGTTCGCCGCCGCGTCCACCGGGAGCCCGGCCGGGTGCGTGACCACGTGGTCGGCGGTGATGCCCGCGCGCAACTGCTTGTCGGCGATGCGGCTCTCGCTCGTGTACATGAAGACGAGGGTCGACGCGAAGGCCACGGCGAGCACGATCGGAGTGATCGCGGAGGCCAACCGGCGGGCGTTGGAACGGGAGTTGGCGGCGGCCAGTGACGCCGACGCCCCGGCGCCGCGCAGCGGGAGGCCGAAGAGGCCCGCGCACAGCCGTGCCACCAGTGGGCCGAGCAGCGCGACGGCGAGCATGAAGAGCATGACGACGCCGAGGGCGGCGCCGGCCGCGTCGTCCCCCGTGGAGCCGGCCGAGACACCGGTGAGGATCGTGCCGCCGACGAGGGCGGCGATGCCGAGCATCGTACGGATCACGCCCGGCCGCAGCCGCTCCACCGACGCCTCGCTGAGCGCCTGTCCCGGCTTGATCTTCGCGGGCCTGCGCCCGGCCGTCCAGCCGGCGCCGAGCGCGGTGAGCAGCCCGATGACGACGGCGCCGAGCAGGGGAATCCCGGAGACATGCACCTGTACCGCCTCCGGGATCGCGCCCCGGTCCCGCAACTGACCGAACCACCAGTGCGCGAGCCCGATGCCGGGCAGGCAGCCCAGGATCCCGGCGAGCGGCGCGATGAGCAGTGCTTCGGAGGCGACCGCGCGGCGGATCTGCCGGGGGGTGGCGCCGACGGCGCGCAGCAGCGCGAACTCACGGGCCCGCTGGGATACCGACAGGGCCACGGTCCCGGCCGCGGTGAAGATCGCGACGATGGCGGCGATGCCGCCGAAGGAGCCGCCGATTCCGAAGAGCGTCACCTTGGCGGAGGCGAGGCCCGGGTCCTCGACGGCGCCCCGGTCGTCGCCGGTGTGCACACCGGCGCCCGAGCCGGCCAGGGCCTTCTTCACGGAGTCGGCGAGAGCGTCGGCGTCGGTGCCGTCCTTGGTGCCGTCCTTCGCCAGCACGGCGATGGCGTCCGCCTTGCCGGGGTGGTCGGCGAGCGTGGGGGCCTGGGTGTCGGCGAACCAGGCGATGGCGTCCCCGGTGTCGGTATCGCGGGTGGTGCCGGTGTCGCGGGTGGTGTCCGCGGGCCCGGCCTCGGCGACGCCCGCGACGCGGAAGTCCTGCCGCCCGGAGGCGGTCTCCAGCGCGACGGTGTCGCCGACGCCGGCCTTCGCCGCGCGGGCCGTGGCCGCGTCGAACACGACCTCACCGTCGCGGGGCGCGGAGCCGGTGGTCAGCGCCGTACCGGTGAAGGCGTGCGAGCCCCAGCCGTGGCCGGTGAGCGCCTCGCCGCCCTGCCGCACCGGGAAGGTGAAGTCCGCGACGGCGGTGGCCACACCCGGCGCCTCGGCGGCCTTCGCCGCCAGCCCGGCGTCCAGACGGGCCGTGTCCGGCAGCGGGACCGCTTCCTTCTCGCGGTCCTCGCCGCTGCCCGTGACGACGTAATCGTACTGGTCCGCCGCCGCGACCACCGGCGCCTTCGCGTACCGCTCCGGCGGCACCGACGCGCGCAGACCGGTCTCAAGCAGGATGCCGCAGGCCGTGACGATCAGCGCCGACATCATCAGCGCGACGAAGGTCCCCGCGAAGGACGAGGGCTTGAAGCGGACGGCCGAACGCGCGAGTCCGTTGGGGAGCCTCATGCCGCCGCACCCGCCATCGCGCCCGCGTGGGAGGTACGGGCGGTGAGCGCCGCCATCCGAGCCGCGATCTGCTCCGCCGAACCGCGCTCGAGTCCGCCCGCGAAGGCGCCGTCGGCGAGGAAGAGCACGTGGTCGGCCCAGGTGGCCGCGGCCGGGTCGTGGGTGACCATGACGACCGTGGCGCCGAGGGTGTCCACCGCGTGCCGGAGCAGGCCGAGGACCTCGGCGGCGGTCACGGTGTCGAGGGCGCCGGTGGGCTCGTCAGCGAACACCACGTCGGGGCTGGTGACCAGGGCGCGGGCGACGGCGACGCGCTGCTGCTGGCCGCCGGAGAGTTCGCCGGGCCGGCGCCGCGCCTTGTCGGCGAGCCCGACCTGCGCGAGCACCGCGGCGGCCCGGCCGCGGTCCTGGCGCTCCCCGGCGAGCCGCATGGGCAGCAGGACGTTCTGCTCCACGGTCAGCGACGGCAGCAGGTTGAAGGCCTGGAAGACGAAGCCGAGGCGGCTGCGGCGCAGCTCGGTGAGCTGGTTCTCCTTCATGTCGGTGATCTCCGTACCGCCGAGGCGCACGGATCCTTCCGTCGGCCGGTCGAGCCCGGCGGCGCACTGCAGGAAGGTGGACTTGCCGGACCCGGACGGGCCCATGATCGCGGTGAACGTGCCACGCGGGAGGGCGAGGTCGACGCCCGCGAGCGCCTGCACGGAACGCGCGCCCCGGCCGTACTGCCGCCGGACACCGCGCAGTTCGACGGCGAGACCGGGTGTGGCGGCCGGGGCCCCCGGCCGGTCGTCCGTCTGCTGTCGCTTACCGCTGCCTGGCCTCATGTCCTGCCCTTCCGCGTTCTTCTCGTGCTGACGGAACGCAGAGTGCGGGGACGGCCGCGCGCCGGGCGTCATACCCGGGAGCCAATGTGGATCTCGTACCGCGGTAGGGGGTGGAGCGGGGCGCGGCCCCGGGGAGGGGGCGAGCAGCGCGTCGCCCGAGACCACGACGCGTACGGCCGGCCGTGATGAGATCGGCCGGCGGTGCGTCCTTCAGCGACCTGCTCCGGTGCCCGTGCGACAAGGCGTCCACCCGCTTGGACGTGGCTGGAAGGGGTAGCCGATCCCCCCGATTTCCTCAGCCACGTCCGACAGGCCGGTCGCCGCGTTCAACGACGAGACGAGTGCGGGGGTCAGCGGTCGCAACGCGTATACGTGGCGCACCGCTTCGAGGTTCACGGGGACCTCGTAGTAGTCCTCGGCGAATCGCTGGTACGCCTCGGGGGAAGGGTCCGCGAGGAGGTGGAACAGCCGGTTCGCGCCGTCGGGGTCGTCGTAGCCCGCCGGGAAGTCAATCGTTCCGTGTCTCCACCGGGTGTCAGCCGTCTCGCGCCATATGCAGGCCGTCACGACCGGCACATGGTCTTCGTCGGTGAAGGCGGGTTCCTCCACACACGAGCGAAAGGCCGAGGGAACACCGTCGATCACGCCCGGCCAGACGTCACCGTCATTGGCGTACGGACTCATCGGCGCCTCGTGGTCGAAACCGCGCATGTAGGCGCCTGCCGACGAGAAGACGATCGAGTACTCGTCCCCCGAGCCGTTACGCATCGAGGCCATCTCCTCACCCTCGGCCCAGGCGGAGTTGAAGGAGTAGTACCGGTACTCCCACTCAGGGCTGAGGATCGCATCGAGCACCGCCAAGGAACGGGACAGGCTCCGCAGGTCACCAATGGCAGGCAGTCGGCGCGCCACGTCGTATGAGGTCATGCACCCCATCCAATCCGCTGCCTCCGACAGCCGGTGTCTCAACTGGCGCGTTCACCAGGGCCGTCGTCGCACCGGGACAAACCCGCGCCGACCGGGCTGCCTACGTCGCGCGGGCGGCGTGCCAGACCCAGGTGGGCGTGGCACGCCACCACCGCCATGGCCACCGCCATGGCCATCCGGGCTCTCCGGAGTTCCGTAATCCCGGCCGTTGTCCAACGGCCCCCGCACGCCGAGCCTCCGGAGAGTCGGCGCACCACGGCGACTTGTGCCAGCCCCTGTTTCAGAGCGCTGAGAGCATCTTGAAACAGCGTTGAATGCGGCCTGTCGCAGTCTCTGCGGCATGACGACAACGACTTCACACCCACTCGCCATCGCGGCCAACGGGCTGCGCAAGGCTTACGGGGACAAGACGGTCCTCGACGGCATCGACCTCGCGGTGCCGGCCGGCACGGTCTTCGCGCTGCTCGGCCCGAACGGCGCCGGCAAGACCACCGCCGTCAAGATCCTCTCCACTCTCATCACCCCCGACGCCGGCGATCTGCACGTCGGCGGCCACGACCTCGCCGCCGACCCGCAGGCCGTACGCGCCGCGATCGGCGTCACCGGACAGTTCTCCGCCGTCGACAACCTGATCACCGGCGAGGAGAACATGCTCCTCATGGCCGACCTGCACCACCTCTCCCGCGGCGAAGGCCGGCGCACCGCCACCGAGCTCCTGGAGCGGTTCGACCTGACGGAGGCGGCCGAGAAGCCCGCGTCCACCTACTCCGGCGGTATGAAGCGCCGCCTGGACCTTGCCATGACGTTGGTGGGCGACCCGCGGATCATCTTCCTCGACGAGCCGACCACCGGCCTCGACCCGCGCAGCCGCCACAACATGTGGAACATCATCCGCGGGCTGGTCGCCGGCGGCGTCACCGTCTTCCTCACCACCCAGTACCTGGAGGAGGCCGACGAACTCGCCGACCGCATCGCCGTACTGAACGACGGCAAGATCGCCGCCGAGGGCACCGCCGCCGAGTTGAAGCGGCTCATCCCCGGCGGACATGTCCGGCTCCGCTTCACCGACCCGGCCGCCTACCAGGGCGCGGCCGAAGCCCTGCGCGAGGCCACCCGCGACGACGAGGCACTGTCACTGTCCATCCCCAGCGACGGCAGCCAGCGCGAACTGCGCTCCATCCTCGACTGGCTCGACTCCGCCGGGATCGAGGCGGACGAACTGACCGTGCACACGCCCGACCTCGACGACGTGTTCTTCGCCCTGACCGGCACCGCCACCGTCCCCGACCAGCCGAGCCGGCCGAGCCGGCCCAACCAGTCCAAGGAGAACGTCCGATGAGCGCCTTCTCTCTCGCCGTCCGCGACTCGAACACGATGCTCCGCCGCAACCTCCTGCACGCGCGGCGCTACCCGTCCCTCACCCTGAACCTGCTGCTCACGCCGATCATGATGCTGCTGCTCTTCGTCTACATCTTCGGCGACGTGATGAGCGCCGGCATCGCCGGCGGCGGCGCCGACCGCTCCGACTACATCGCCTACGTCGTCCCGGGCATCCTGCTGATGACCATCGGCAGCACCGTCATCGGGGCCGCCGTGTCCGTCTCCACCGACATGACCGAGGGCATCATCGCCCGCTTCCGCGCCATGGCCATCCACCGCGGCTCCGTGATCATCGGGCACGTCGTCGGCAGCGTCCTGCAGGTGCTTGCCAGCCTGGTCCTCGTCGGCGCCGTCGCCGTGGCCATCGGCTTCCGGTCCACCGACGCCACGGTCGTGGAGTGGCTGGCGGCGTTCGGGCTGCTCGCACTCTTCGCCCTGGCGCTCACCTGGATCGCGGTCGGTATGGGCCTGGCCAGCCCGAACGCCGAGGCGGCCGGCAACATGGCCATGCCGCTGATCCTTCTGCCGCTCATCTCCAGCGCCTTCATCCCGGCCGACACCATGCCGGGCTGGTTCCAGCCGATCGCCGAGTACCAGCCGTTCACGCCGACCATCGAGACCCTGCGCGGCCTGCTGCTCGGCACCGAGATCGGGAACGACGGATGGATCGCGATCGTCTGGTGCCTGGCTCTCTCCGCCCTCGGCTACTACTGGTCCAAGGCACAGTTCAACCGCGACCCGAAGTAACCGCCATGACGGCGCGGGCAGCATCCCGCAACTCGTCCCGCACCAGGGCGGCGTACTCCGACACCGCGTCGGCGTACGCCGCCCCGTCGGCGTCCTCGGCCGCCTCCCGGGCACGGTCCGCCGACATCGTCGGCTGGAACTCCCGTAGCACCCGCAGCCGTTCTGCCAGCGCGAGCATCCGTACGCCACCGGTGTCGCCTGCGGCGAGCCCCGCCATGCCCAGCGCGTGCAGCACCGTCCCGACCACCGGGAGTTCCACGAACGAGTGGGCCGGAGTGGCGAGCAGGGTCCCCAGACCCCCGCGCAGCCGTTCGGCTGTTTCCGCGACCAGTTCAAGACGGCCGGCGTGCGCGTGCGCCGTCACCGCCGCCGACTGGATCTGCAGCGCCCACGGGTCGAGCCAGAGGTCACCGCTCTGCGTGGAGCCGGCTTCGGGCAGCCGCTCCACGGCGCCGCGCCACAGGCCGAGCCCGACTTCGGTCAGTCCACGGGAGAGCGCGATCTCGGCGCGTCCGCCGACGCCGGGACTGTAGAAGGCGACCTGCTGCGAGGCGTTGTGGCTCTCGGCCTGCCGCAGCCAGTACTCGGCCTCGTCCGGGTCGGCGCGCTGCAGGCAGGCGAGGACGAGGAGCCAGCGGACGAAGATGTAGTCCTGGCCGTCGTTGAGCCGCGGCAGCACCTTGAGCACCGCCTTCAGATGCCCGTACGCCTCCTCGCCCTGCCCCGTCCGCACGTACAGCTCGCTCAGCCGGGCATGCCCCATGAGTTGCATGGACGGATTGTCGACGGCGGCCAGTGCGGCGACCGCCCGGCGGGCCGAGGTGAGCGCGCGGTCGATGTCGTGCTCGTACTCCCAGATGTAGGTGGCTATGGACTCGGTGACGCCCGCGACCAGTGGCTGCTCGCTGTCGCTGAGCCTTCGCAGCACCTCGTAGTCGGGAGGCAGCATCTCGGGGACCGCGCTCAGCACCACCGCGCTGGCGCGCAGCAGCGTGTCCGGCGGGGCCGGGGGCAGCCGCCGGAGGGTGACGAGCTGGCGTATGGCGCGGGGGCCTTGGCCCATGAACAGGTTCGCCGTGCACAACACCGCGGCGGAACGGGCGACTTCGACGTATTCGGGCTCGGGGTGGTAGTGCGAGAGCGGCGGGCCGGTGTCCGCGGCGAGGGCGGCGAGGCGGGGGAAGTTGGAGTCGGTGGACCACAGAGAGGCGAGGACGGCGGTGAGGGCGGCGAGGGTGGGGCCGTCCGTACGGGCCAGGGCGTGCCGCAGGGCCAGCACGAGGTTGTCCTGCTCGGCCCTGATCCGCACCCAGGCCGCGAGCGGTTCCGAGCCGAAGAACCAGTCGTGGTACGTGACCCCGAAGTCCCTTGCCCAGGTGAGGAACCGGCCGACGGCCTCCTCGTCCTCGCCCGCCTCCGTGCACCGGGCCGCGCTGAACTCCCGTACGGTCTCCAGCATCCGGAACCGTACGCCGTCCGGGGTGTCGGCGACGGTGATCAGCGACTGATCGGCCAACTGCTCCAGCAGAAGCAGTGCGTCCGCGCCGAGGACGTGCTCCGCCGCCTCGCCCGAGAGACCGCCGGGAAAGACGGACAGCAGCCGCAGCGCCGCCCTGGCTTCCTCCACGAGGAGGTTCCAGCTCCACTCCACGACCGCGTACAGCGTGCGATGGCGCTCCGGTGTGTCCCGGGCCCCGCCGCGCAGCAGCGCGAACCGGTCGCCGAGGCGGCGGGTTATCTCCGGCACCGAGAGCACCCGCACCCGCGCCGCGGCCAGCTCCACGGCGAGCGGCAGCCCGTCGAGGTGGCGGCACAGCTCGGCCACCACGTCAGGCGGCAGCTCAACTCCGGGGCGGGCGGCCCGCGCCCGCTGTGTGAACAGCTCGACGGAGGTGTCGAGACCGAGTTCCGGCAGCGCGTACACCGCCTCCGACATGAGACCGAGAGGGGCCCTGCTGGTCGCGAGCACCCGCAGGTCCTTCGAGGACGAGACCAGTGCGCGCACGAGGTCGGAGGCGCCCCGTACGACCTGCTCGCAGTTGTCCAGGACCAGCAGTGCGGGCCCGGGGCCGAGCACGCCGAGGATGCCGGACACCTGGGCGGCCGGGCCGTGGCCGCTCCCGGCGCCGGGCCGGCCCTCGCCCGTGCCGAGCGCGGAGGCCACCTCCGCGGCCACGTCCGCGTCCGCGGTGACGCCGGCGAGCTGTACGAAGTACACCACCCGCTGCTCGGCCCGGCGGCTGACGGCGTGCGCGATCCGGGTCTTGCCGAGGCCGCCGGGGCCGACGACGGTGACGGCGCGGGAGGTGCGCAACAGCGCCTGGAGCGCGGCGATGTCCTCGTCCCGGCCGAGGAGCGGGTTCGGCTCGTGCGGCACGCCGCGTCTGACCGTCGGTGCCTCGCCGCGCAGCAGTTCCTGCTGTACGGCCTTGAGTCCGGCGCCCGGATTCGTACCCAGCTCGTCGCGCAGCTCACGGCGGTACGTCTCGTACCGCGCCAGCGCGGCGGACGGGCCCGCTGTCGCCGCCTCGCCGCGCAGCAGCTCGGCGAGCACCTCCTCGTCGCGCGGATTCTCCGAGGCGGCCATGTCCAGCGGCCCGGCCGCCTCCGCGTGCCGTCCGAGGCGGGCGAGCGCGAGCGCCCGCGCGCGGACGAGGGTCCCGCGGACGGGGGCGCGCTCGTTGCGCAACACGGTCACGGGGTCGTCGGTGCCCCCGGCCCCGTCGGGAGTGCCCTCCCACAGCACGAGCCCGGCCTCGGCCGCGGCGAGGGATCCCGCGTAGTCCCCGGCTCTGGCCCGGTCGGCGCTGACGGCGGCGTGCAGCAGCAGGGCGGCGGCGTCGACCTGGTCCTCGGCGAGGGTGAGCCGGTATCCGGTCGGCGTGCTCGCGATGACATCGGCGCCCAACTGCCCCCGCGCCCGGGACACGAGTACCTGTACGGCCCTTCCCGGCCGCTCCGGCAACTCCTCCGGCCACAGCCCTGCCACCAGCCGCTCGGTGCTGCAGCCCGTACGCAGGTCGCCCGCGAGCAGCGCGAGGAGACCACGGAGCCGGGGCGCCGTGACCTCGTGCCCGCGATAGGCGACACGCGGCAACAGGGTCAGGTCGGTAGTCACCCGTGCAGATTAGCCAAGGCGCCGGCCGGTCGAACTTCCTCCGCCGCCGGACCGGGGACGTGTTCAGCCGCCGGCCGAGCTGATGGCCAAGCCCACGACGTAGGTGACCGCCATGGCGAGTGCCCCGCCGAAGACGTTGCGCAGCACCGCCCGCCTGGGCGGAGCACCGCCAAGGCGGGCGCTGACCGCGCCCGTTGCCACGAGTACGACGAGGACGGCGACGGCCGTGACGACCACCCGTGACGACGCCGGCAGCAGCAGGATCACCAGCAGCGGCAGCAGCGAACCGACGGTGAAGGACACGAAGCTCGCCCCCGCCGCCTGCCAGGGGCTCGTCAGCGATTCCGGGTCGATCTTCAGCTCGGCGTCCGCGTGCGCGGCCAGCGGATCCCTCGCCGTCAGCTCCTCGGCCACCTCCCGTGCCAGCGCGGGCGGCAGGCCTTTCGCCTCGTACAGCCCCGTCAACTCGTCCAGCTCAGCCTCCGGAGTCTCCGCCAGTTCCCGCGCCTCCAGCCGCAGCGAGGCGCGTTCGGAGTCCCGCTGGCTGCTGACGGAGACGTATTCGCCCACCGCCATCGACATCGAGCCGGCCAGCAGTCCGGCCAGCCCCGCCGTCAGCAGCGCGCTGTGCGAGGTGGTGGCGCCGGCCACACCGATGACCAGGCCCGCCGTGGACACCACACCGTCGTTCGCGCCCAGTACGGCGGCCCGCAACCAGTTCAGCCGTCGTCCCATGGACCGGCCGTGCGGCTCGTCGTGCCCGCTCGCCTGTCCCGTCATCTGCCGGCCTCCAAGAGGGAACGGGCCACGCCGACGCCACCGGTTCCTGCTTCAGGCTGTCAGCCGCCCGCTTGACGGTGCGTCAGCAACACGCTGGTGGTGGCGCGCCCGGCCCCGCACGCCGGTGTCAGGCGGCCGGGAGTGTCAGGCGGAAGGCGGTGTGTCCGGGGCTGCTGGTGACGGTGACGGTGCCGCCGTGGGCGGTGATGACGGCGTGGACGATGGCGAGGCCGAGACCGGTGCTTCCGGTGCTTCGGGAGCGGGAGTGGTCGGCGCGGACGAAGCGGCCGAAGACCTCGGGCCGGAGTTCTTCGGGGATGCCTGGTCCGTTGTCGCTCACGCTCACGGTGGTGCCGGCCCGATCGGTGCTGAGAGTGATGGTCACTTCGGTGCCCGGCGGTGTGTGGGTGCGGGCGTTGGCGAGGAGGTTGCCGACAGCCTGCTGGAGCCTGTGGGCGTCGCCGGTGACGGTGACCGGTTCTTCGGGGAGATCGAGGAGCCAGCGGTGGCCGGGGCCGGCGGCGCGTGCGTCGTCGGTCGCGTTCAGGATCAGCAGGGTCAGATCGACCGGCTCGTGTTCGAGGGGGCGTCCCGCGTCCAGGCGGGCGAGGAGGAGCAGGTCGTCGACGAGGCGGGTCATGCGCCGCGACTCGCCGTCGATACGTTCCAGGGCGCGGCGGACTTCGGCGGGGACGGCGCCGCGGTGGCGCAGGGCGAGTTCGGCGTGGCCGCGGATGTTGGCGACGGGGGTGCGCAGTTCGTGGCTGGCGTCGGCGGCGAAGTGCCGGAGCCTTTCCTCGCTCGTCTGGCGCTGGGTGAGGGCGTCCTCGACGTGGCCGAGCATGTGGTTGAGGGCGGTGCCGACCTGGCCGACCTCGGTACGGGGGTCGGTGTCGGGCAGTGGTCCCGGCATGGCGATCTCGCCGCTGGCGAGCGGCAGCCCGGCCACCTCGGCCGCACGGGCGGTGACCCGCTGGAGGGGGCGCAGGGACGTCCGTACCCACAGGGCCCCGGCGATGCCGGTGACCGCGAGGGCGGCGCCGAAGAGTATGGCTTCGACCGCTTCGAGGCGGTGCACGGTCTCTTCCACCGGGTGGAGGGGCAGGCCGGTGATGAGGGTGTCCTTGTCGTCGCCTTCGACGGCGGTGACGCGGTACGCCCCCAGGGTGGAGAGGTGGATGCTGTGTCCCTGTCCGTCCACGGGAACTCCCGCCAGGGCACGCCGGTCCCCGGAGGTGAGCCGCAGGGGGCGGTCGATCGCGTCGTCGACGACGGCGGCCTCGGTGACGGCGCCGTTCAGCAGGCGGGCGCCGACGGTCGATTCGGACTGACCGCGCGTGTCGGGGCGGTTGTCGGCGTCGGGCACCGCCTCGTGCTCCAGGCTGGCGGCGAAGCGCCCGCCGGACGCGGTGAGTTGCTCGTCGAGGCGCCCCATCAGGAAGCCCCGGAGGGAGAGGGCGGTGATGATGCCGACGGCGAGGCAGGCGAGGGCGAGCAGCAGGACGAGTCCGGCGGTGAGCTGGCCGCGCAGGGTGCGCGGCGGCAGCCGCCTCATGAGGATTCCGGTTTGAGTACGTAGCCGACGCCGCGCACCGTGTGGATCATCGGGGCGCGTCCGGCGTCGATCTTCTTGCGCAGGTAGCTGATGTAGAGCTCCACGACATGGGCCTGGCCGCCGAAGTCGTACGCCCAGACCCGGTCGAGGATCTGGTCCTTGGACAGCACCCTGCGCGGGTTGCGCATGAGGAACCGCAGGAGTTCGAACTCGGTGCGCGACAGATCCACGACGGCACCGCCGCGTCTGACCTCTCTGGCGTCCTCGTCCATCGCCAGGTCTCCGACGGTCAGCCGGTCCTGGCCCGGCCCGGTGGCCATGCCGGCCCGCCGGAGGAGTCCGCGCAGGCGGGCCAGGACTTCTTCCAGGCTGTAGGGCTTGGTGACGTAGTCGTCGCCGCCGGCGGTGATGCCGGCGATGCGGTCCTCGACGGCGTCGCGGGCGGTCAGGAACAGTACGCACACGCTGGGCGCCTCGCGCCTGAGCGCGCGCATGACGTGCAGGCCGTCGAGGTCGGGCAGCATCCAGTCCAGGACCACCGCGTCGGGCCGGAAGTCGCGGGCGGTGGCGAGCGCGGTCGCGCCGTCGGAAGCGGTGCGGACCTGCCAGCCCTCGGCGGTCAGGACCCCGGCCAGGACCTCGGTGACATCGGGCTCGTCGTCCACGACCAGCACCCGCACGGGCGCTCCGTCGGGGCGGTGCGGAAGGGATGTCGTACGCGACTCGTCCATGGTTTCTTCAGCATCCCCCGCCGGGGGCGGCCGACGGGTGAGCCGTAGCTCTGAGTTTCCTCTGAATCGGCCCTGAGGCACGCCCGGGGCCCGGTCGGCGGGCGGTTTCAGAAGGTACGCAGAGGTTGGGCTGTGAGGCTGGCGCCCGTCGCCGGAGCCAGTTCCCTGTCCGGCTCATCCGTAGGAGCCTCATGACCACCACGTACGCGAGCCGCGGGCTGCGCCACCGGCGTCCGCGCCGAAGTGCCGTGCCTCTCCTGGCGCCGCTGGTGATCTGGGTCGGCGCGGCGGGGGTCCTCGCCCTGTGGTGGAGCGACACCACCTCGGTGATCGGCCCGGCGGGCTGGCTCACCGGGGCGGGACGCATCACCGGGCTTCTGGCCGGTTACGCCTGCGCGGTCCTGCTGGCACTGATGGCCCGCGTGCCGCTCCTGGACCACACGATCGGCACGGACCGGCTCGCCCGCTGGCACGCCCTGGGCGGCCGCTGCACGGTCTCCCTGGTCCTCGCCCACACCCTGCTGATCATCTGGGGCTACTCACTGGCCTCGCACACGGGCGTGGTGAGCCAGACCTCCACGCTCGTCCTGAACTACCCCGACCTTCTCAAGGGCACCGCAGGCTTCCTGCTGTTCCTGGCCACCGGGGTCCTCTCGGCCCGCGCGGCCCGCCGCAAGCTGAGTTACGAGACCTGGCACTACCTCCACTTCGCCACCTACCTGGCCGTGTTCCTCACCTTCGGACACCAGCTCTCCAACGGAGCCGACTTCGTCGGCAACGGCGCCGCCCGGGCGGCCTGGTACACGCTCTTCCTCGGCGTCGCCGCGCTGGTCGCCTGGTACCGCTTCGCCGTCCCCGTCCGGCGTGGGCTGCGCCACCGCCTGCGTGTCGCCGCGGTCCACCCCGAGGCACCGGGCGTGGTCTCCGTCCACCTCACCGGCGAGCGTCTCCACGAACTGGGGGGCGAGCCGGGGCAGTTCCTGCGCTGGCGGTTCCTGACCCGCGGCCTGTGGTGGACCGCCAACCCCTACTCGCTCTCCTCCCCCGCCCACCCCCACCACCTGCGTATCACCGTGAAGACCGCCGGTGGCCACAGCGCCGCGCTCGCCCACCTCGCGCCCGGCACCCGGGTGTGGGCGGAGGGACCGTACGGCGGCTTCACCGCGAACCGCCGCACGGCTCCCAAGGTCCTGCTCCTGGCCGGTGGCGTCGGCATCACCCCCCTGCGCACGCTCTTCGAGACGCTGCCGGGCCAGGTCACCCTCGTCTACCGGGCCCGCAGCCCCGACGACCTCGCCCTGCGCGGCGAGATCGACGCCATAGCCGCCCGCCGGCAGGCCACCGTGCATTACGTCGTCGACGAACCCGCCGGGCACTCCTCACCCCTCACCGCCCGGGGCCTGACCACCCTGGTGCCGGACCTGGCCGCACACGACGTCTACGTCTGCGGCCCGCCCGGCATGACACAGACCGCCGTCCCGGCCCTGCGCGAAGCCGGCGTCCCGGCACGGCGCATCCACCACGAGTCGTTCGCGTTCTGAGGACAACCGCCATGCGCCGAGCCATCCTCGTCACCACCGGAACCAGCGCCCTGATCGTCGCGCTGCTCGCCCTCAAACCGCACCAACTCCCCACCCTGGCAGGGGTCGCACCACGTTCCGCCGCGTCCTCCTCGTCGGGGACATCGGGTACGTCGGGGGCGTCGGCGGGCACGGGCACGTTCACCGGGGATCCCGTCGACACCCGGTACGGAACCGTGCAGGTCGCCGTCACCCTCTCCCAGGGAAAGATCACCGCCGTCGAGGTGGTCCGGGCCCCGGACCAGAACGGCCGCGACCAGCAGATCAGTTCCTACGCCCTGCCCCGCCTGACCCAGGAGGCGATCGGCGCCCGGAGCGCGCACATCGACGCCGTCTCCGGAGCCAGCTACACCAGCCAGGGCTACATCCAGTCCCTGCAGAGCGCATTGGACCAAGCCCATGCCTGACATCGCACACGGACTGCGCCATGTCGAACACGTCATGGGCACCGTCTTCTCCTTCGACATCCGCGACAAGCCCACCACCGCCATCCACGACGCGCTCGCCGAAGCCGTGCGCCAACTGCACGCCGTTGACGCCGTGTTCTCCACCTACCGGCCAGACAGCCACATCAGCCGCCTCGGCCGGGCCGACATCCGGCTGGACGACTGCCCTCCCGAAGTCCACGAAGTCCTGTCCCTCTGCGCGGGAGCCGCCGACGTCACCGACGGCTGGTTCAGCACCGCCCCCGGCGGAACCCTCGATCCCTCGGGCCTCGTCAAGGGCTGGGCCACCGAAGCCGCGTCCCAACTGCTCAGCGAAGCAGGCGCGCACCACACCTGCGTCAACGGCGGAGGCGACCTCCAGCTCCGCGGCCGGGCAGCCGCCGGCACTCCGTGGCGTATCGGCATCACCCACCCGCTGCGCCCCGGCGAACTGGCCACCGTCATCACCGCCGGCCACGACCTGGCCGTCGCCACCTCCGGCACCGCCGAACGCGGCGCCCACATCCTCGACCCGCACAGCGGCACACCCGCCACCGCGTTCGCCTCCCTCACCCTCGTCGGGCCCCGGCTGACCACGACCGACGCCTACGCCACCGCGGCGTTCGCCAGAGGCGACGGCGCACGGGAGTGGCTGGAGACACTGGACGACCACGAGGCACTCGCCGTACTGCCCGACGGCCGGGAATGGCGCACATCAGGATTCGGCAGATACGGATCATGAGACGGCACGTCGGCGCAGGCCCTGACGGCGGTGCACGTCGTCGTCCTCGGCCACGGATCCGGCCTGGTCACCCCACGAGGTGACAGACACGCACAACAGCCCCGCACGCCGAAACGCCATGCGGGGCTGCGTAGTTACGGCCTGCGGGCGTGAACACGCCCCACCATCAGGGCGGTTCAGGTCTGCTCCCCCTGGGCGGGCTGGGCCGCCGTGAAGGCGAGCATCGCGACTGCGCCACCGGACCGTCCGTACAGACCAACACCTCGGCCGGCGCGAACAGTTCATCGCGTCTCGAGCGCCTGGCCGCGGCCGGCCCGCAGGATCTCGTCCGACAGCTCGGGCTCGACGTGGCGTACGGCGCGGGCGAGCATCAGCGCGCCGACCATCTCGCTGAGCAGGCGGACGGCCCTGTCGCGGGCCTCGCCCGGGTCGAGCTCCTGCCCCTTCTCCTCGGCTTCGCGCAGGAACTCGGCGGCGAAGCCGGTGAGGTAGCCCTCGACGCCTTCGGCGTACGCGCTCTGTACGGCTTCGCTCTGCCGACCGGCGTCGGTGACCAGGGAGGCGGAGGGGCAGCCGCCGTCCTGGGCGTCACGGTGCGCGGTGGACAGGTAGCCGGCGACAACCTGCTCCAGCGGGGAGCCGGCCTCGCCCGGACCGTCCTCGATCGTGCGGGCCAGGCCCCCGAGCGAGGCGGCGAAGGCGGCGCCGCACACCTCCACGGCCAGATCGTTCTTGGAGGCGAAGTGGTTGTAGAAGCCGCCGTGGGTGAGCCCGGCTTCCTTCATCAGCTCGGCGATGCCGACCGCGTCGATGCCCTGCGAGCGGAACATGCGGCCTGCCGCTTCGAGGATGTTCTGCCGGTTTCTGGCCTTGTCCTCCTTGGTGATCCGCGGCATGGCCGTCCTCTCGCGTCGCTCTCGACTTGACCTTTTTGATGACGACTCTCATCATAACAAGAGTTATGATGATGCATGTCATTAATACTTTGCGGAAGGGGAAAGCCATGCGCGCCATCACCCACGACCGGCACGGAGATGCCGGGCAGGTACTGCGCCTGGGCGAGCGACCGGCCCCTGCCGCACCCACCGCCGGGCAGGTGCGGGTGCGGGTGCTGTCCCGCCCGATCCACCCCGGTGACCTGGCGGGAGTGCAGGGGTTTCCGGGTGGGCCGGCGCAGCGGTTCACCACCCCGCGGATCCCCGGCGTGGAGGGGACGGGTGTCATCGAGAGCGTCGGCGAGAGGGTGCAGGACCTGCGCCCCGGTCAGCGGGTGGCGTTCTTCCCGGTGCCGGGCGCGTGGGGTGAGCTCGTCACGGCGCCGGCCGATCTTGTGGTGCCGGTGCCCGAGGGCGTCAGCGACGAGACCGCGGCCTTGATGCTGGTCAACCCGCTCACCCTGCTCACCTTGCTGCGGGCGGTCGAGGACGCCCAGCACGGCCGGGCCGGGCCGGTGGTGCAGACGGCCGCCGGTTCGTCGGTGGGAAAGCTGGTCAGCGCCGCAGCGCTGAAGCACGGCATCCCGCTGGTCAATCTGGTCCGCGGCGCCACCGGCGCGCAGGCCCTGCGGCAGCGCTTTCCCGGGCTCGCGACGATCTCGACGGCCGACGCGGACTGGCGCACCCAGGTCCAGGACGCGACCGGCGGCCGGGGCGCCCAGGTCGTACTGGACGCGGTGGGCGGATCCCTGACCGGTGAACTGGCCGCACTGCTCGCGGACGGAGGCACGCTGATCACCTACGGGCAGCTCGGTTCCGGCAGCACGCCGCTGGAATCGCTCGCGCTGACCCCGCGGGCCCTGACCGTACGAGGCGTGTCCATCGGCCGGTGGATGACCCGTACACCTGAGGAACGGGCCGAGGACGTCGCGTTCGCCGCCCGGCTGGCCCTGACCACCCCGGAGCTTTTCGAGGTCGCCGCCCGCCACGACCTCGCCGACTTCGCGAAGGCCGTCGACCATGTCCGCCGCCCGGGCAGGAGCGGAACCGTCCTGCTCACCAGCCCCGCCTCCTGAACCCAACGAAGGGCACCGCCATGAAGATCGGAACCCTCGGCGCCGGAACCGTCGCCCAGGCCATCGCCCGCCACGCGGTGGCCCACGGCCACCAGGTCGTACTGAGCAACAGCCGCGGCCCCGCGTCCCTGGCCGGCCTCGCCGAAGACCTCGGACCGCTCGCCCGCGCCGGCACCGCGAAGGAAGCCACCGCGGCGGAACTCGTCGTGCTCGCGGTCGGCTGGCCCCAGATCCCGGACGCGGTGGCCGGCCTGCCGCCTTTCGACGGGCGCATCGTCATCGACGTCACCAACCATTTCGAGTCCCTGCCCCCGCAGATGAGGATCGCCGACCTGGGCGAGCTGACCGGCAGCGAATACGTCGCCTCGCTGCTGCCCGGCGCCCGCGTCGTCAAGGCGTTCAACACCCTCTACGGCCAGTACATCGCCGCCGACCCGCGCCACCGGGCCGGCCGCCAGGTGCTGTTCCTCGCCGGTGACGACACCGACGCCAAGACCACCGTCAAGGACCTCACCGCGGAGTTCGGGTTCGCCCCCGTCGACCTCGGCTCCCTGCGCGAGGGCGGACGCCTCATGCAGCTCGGCGGCCCACTCTCCGGCCTCCACGCCCTCAAGCAGGACTGAGCCGGACTCCCCCGGCCCATTCCTCGCCCGTTCCCCGCCCATTCCTCGCCGATTCCCCGCCCATTCCCTCCCCTCCGTCTCATCCGACCCTCGGCACAAGGAAGTTACGCATGACCACCCAGCCCCTGCTGCAGCCCGTCCGCCTCGGCGCGCTGGAACTGCCGAACAGCGTCGTCATGGCCCCCATGACCCGCGCCCGCGCCCAGAACGCGGAACTGGCCCCCACCGACCTGATGGCGACCTACTACGCGCAGCGTGCCGGCGCCGGCCTGATCGTCACCGAGGGAACCTGGGTCAGCGCCGACGCGATCGGCTTCGTCAACGTCCCCGGCATCTACACCGACGCGCAGGTCTCCGGCTGGGCGAAGGTGACCGGAGCCGTCCACGAGGCGGGCGGGCGGATCATGTCCCAGTTCGGCCACGTCGGCGCGGCCTCCCACCCCTCCCACCTCGGCGGGCGCCTGCCCGCGGGCCCCTCGGCCGTCAACCCCGGCGAGAAGTCCTTCACTCCCACCGGCCCGAAGGACACCCTCACGCCGCGCGCCTACACCGCCGCCGAGATCGCCGACACCATCGCCGACTACCGCCGTGCGGCCCAGAACGCCCGCCGCGCCGGCTTCGACGGCGTGGAACTCCACGCCCAGGGCTCCCACCTGATCCCCCAGTTCCTCAACCCCCGCCTCAACCGGCGCACCGACGCCTACGGAGGCAGCGGCGAGAAGCGCGCCCGGTTCCTCCTCGACATCCTGGAAGCCGTCAGCGACGTATGGGGCGGCGACCGCGTCAGCGTGAAGCTGTCCCCCGGCTGGACCAGCGGAACCGCGTTCACCGCGGACGAGGAGACACTGGCCGACTACGACTCGCTGCTGAAGAAGCTCAACGACAGCGAACTGGCCTACCTTCACCTGCTGGGCACCCCCGTCGCCGCGAAACGCAACGCCGTCTTCTCCCGCTACCGCGCCCACTACCAGGGCAACATCGTCGCCAACCTCGGCTTCAGCCAGGAAGCCGGCAACGACATTCTCCAGGCCGGGATCGTCGACGCGGTCTCCTTCGGCGCCCCCTTCATCGCCAACCCCGATCTGGTCGAGCGATTCACCCAGGGCCACCCGCCGGCCGAAGGAAACCGGGACACCTACTACGCCGGTCACACCGAGGGCTACACCGACTACCCCGCTTTCGCCGCCAACTGAGAACCGCCGACCGAGAGAGGGAGATTCCCGTGAGCAGCAATATCCGAGCGATGATCGCAAACGTCGAAGTCGAGAACCTTGAGGAAGCGATCCCCCTCTACCAGGACCTGGCCGGGACCGCGGAAGTCCGCCGATTTCCTTACCGCGAACTGGAGTTGGCACTCGTAGGACCGTTCCTGCTCTACTCCGGCCCGCTGGAGAAGTACGTCTCGCAGAACGGGACCGTCCTCGTCGAATCCCTGACCCCCGTCCTCGACGCCCTGGCCAAGGCCGGCGCCGAGATCATCGACGAACCCGAGGAGGTCCCCAACGGCACCAGAATCCTCGCCCGCCACCCGGACGGCTCCGTCTTCGAGTACCTGCAACCCCGCGCCTGAGTCGTGACGCCGGCGGAGGAGTGCGGGTATCGCCGGTGGCGGCGGCCACCCCGCGGCTCGTATGGAGGTGGGGCGGCCGCCGCTTTCCCGCGTAAATCCGTGGATCCGCCGGTCCGTTGATCCGCCGGTCCGTTGATCCGCCGGTCCGTTGATCCGTCGGTCCGTTACGGGCCCCGCGCCTACGGGGCCATGGGCTACTTCACGTCGACGTAGTCACCCGCGGCGCTGACCGTCGCGGTGGACGCGATACCCGCGTAGGTGAAGCGGTAATAGCCGTCGGCGGACGCCGTGACCGTGGTCTTCAGCGCGCCGCCCGTGGTCGACTTGATGCCCTTGACGTTGGTGTAGTTGGTGGTGCCCGCCTTGCGGAACTGCAGCACCACCGACTGGCCGCTGAGACCCGCGTACTTGTGCGACTCCCAGTCGGCACGGGTCAGCGCGCCGGTGACCGTGATGGTCTTGCCCTTCACCACCGGCTCGGGGGCCGCGTTGACCGTCAGCTTCGACATGCGCTGCAGGCTGAAGCCCTTGGCGTTGTCCTTCTGGACGTAGTCGAGGTCCGTGCCCTGAGCGAGCGCCCAGACCTTCCAGCCGCCGGCCAGCTTGTTCACCAGGTCGTAGTTGGCGTCGACGGTGAAGGAGTGCGTGCAGGTGGAGGTCGTGTCGTCGACCTCGGTGCAGACGGCCTCCTCCTCGTTGGGCACCCCGCCCCCGTCGAGGTTGTCGAAGGTCGAACCGTGCCACAGCACCGCGGTCGCCCATTCGATGCCCGAGTCGTCCGTGGCGGTGAAGCTGACCGTGAAGGTCTTCTTCGTGGTCGTACCCATGACGACGGGCTTGCCGCCGTTCACGACCACGTTCGAGATTGTGGTGTCTCCAATGACGTCGTCGGCCGGGTCGATCGCCGCTTCCGTCTCGACGCTCTTCGTGAACGAGGAGACGCTGTTGCCGTCATCCGCCTGCGCCGCCGGGACGGCGAGAGCGGAGAGGGCCAGGGCGCCTGTCACTGCGGCGACAGAGGCACGAATGCGCATGTGTTTCCCCACGTTTGAGAAAGGGGCGCGCGGGACGGCTCTGTTGCATGCTTCCGCGGCGCCCGATCCAGTCATTCTCTGGAGTCTGCTGACTCCAATGATCAGACATGGAGACCCAGTGAATGGTTGTGCGACTCCGTGAAACTTCTTCTCGTACGCGTTTATGCGAGTCATTACAGAGTCCGTCACCCATAGCCATCCACCGACCGCGGGTAACGAATTGGGAATTACAGATTACGGCTCAAGGAATTCCGTACGTCGACTTGATGAACGTCGACTTGCTGGAGGTCGACGTGCGGCGGGGCAACAGACAGAGACCAGCGCCAGGTACCCCTGTCACGCCCCGGTCCCACCGGGGCAGCTGTGCGCGTAGGTCCGGGCGAGGGCGCACGCCGTGTCAGCCATGAGCTGACGCAGTTCTTCCGGCGCGACGACCTCGACATCGGCACCGAGCCGCAGCAGTTCGCCACACGCGTGCTCGGTGCTCTCGGTCGGGATGACGGCCTCGCTCCAGCCGTCACCGCCAACTGCGCCTGCCGTGGCGTCGAATGCCCGTACCACCTCGGCGGGGACGTTGGCAGCCAGCCGCTCGCGCCCCCGGGGAGACAGCCGGATGGTGGCGGTGCCCGTGTAGCGACGTGTTTCGAAGCCGTCCAGGTAGGACGACCAGTACTCACCCAGGACGAAGTCCTCCGGCCGTTCGAAGCGCTCATCGCTCAGAGCCGCGTCGAGAACCTGGGTGATCCGGTAGGTGGCGGTCCGGCCCCCGGCCGCCGCCACGAGATACCAGGTACCCGACTTGAGCACCAGGCCGTAGGGATACAACCGCCGCTCCACCTCTCGCGGTTCGCGCCAACGGCGGTACCGCACGTCCACCGCTCGCCGGCTGAACACCGCGTCGACGAGCAGGGGCAGATACGGGGTCGCCTCGGCTTCCCGGTACCAACCCGGAGCGTCCAGATGGAAGACCGCGTCGGTCCGTGTCGCCTCATCGCGCAGGTCCGCGGGCAGAGCGGCCAGCAACTTCAGCCGCGTCGCGGCCACTTCGTCGGCGAGCCCCAGATCGGCGGCGGGCGTGGGCAGTCCCGTGAGGAACAGCACCCTGGCCTCGCGCTCGCTCAACCCGGTCAGTCGGGTGCGGTAACCGTCGAGCAGCTGATAGCCGCCGGTACGGCCCTGCTCGGCGTAGACCGGGACGCCGGTGGCCTGAAGACGATCCAGGTCGCGGTAGGCGGTCCGTACGGAGACCCCCAACTCATCGGCCAGCCGTCGCGCCGACATGCGGCCACGGGTCTGGAGCAACAGCAGCATCGACAGCAAGCGGTCGGCGGACATGCCGAGGATTCTGCTCCGAAACACTGACAGGTGGTGGCACACCTGGGTCCTACCGTCGGTCCAGGTCGGTCCACCCGGCTCGAAGTGCGAGAAGGAACGGAGTACGCCGTGCCCGGAACCGACCCCGTCGGCCACCCTGCTGTGATCGAGCTGCGCCAGTACACCCTGCGCCCCGGCCGACGGGACGAGTTGATCGAGCTGTTCGACCGGGAGTTCGTCGAAACGCAGGAAGACACCGGAATGATCGTGCTCGGCCAGTTCCGCGACCTCGACGATCCGGACCGTTTCGTCTGGCTGCGCGGCTTCGAGGACATGGAGGCCCGGCGGGCGGCCCTGTCGGCGTTCTACGGCGGGCCGGTCTGGGCCGCGCACGGCCCCCAGGCCAACGCCACCATGCTGGATTCCGACAATGTCCTGCTGCTGCGGCCCGCACCGGCCTGGCGCGCGCCGGCCTGGCGAGGCTTCGCGGCGACCCCGTCCGAACGGCGGCGGCCAGGCGCCGCGGCACCGCACCGCTTCGTGGCGGTCGCACTGTGGCACTTCCCTCCGAACACCCACAGCGGCAGCGAACTGATCCAGGACGGCCTCGTCCCGCTACTGCGGCAGACAGGGACCGCACCATTCGCCGTACTCACCACGGAGACGGCAGCCAACACATTTCCCAGGCTTCCGATCCGTACCGGGGAGAACGTCGTCGCGGTCCTCACCTCGTACCCGGACGAGAACGCCCACCGCCGCCACCTCGCCGACGCGATGGCCCAGTCCCTCGTACGGAACGAGATTCTTCCGGGCATCGAGCGGGCGCAGACCGCGGCCCCTCAACTCCTGCGGCTGGCGCCCACCGTCCGCTCACTCATCGGCTGAGGAACGGGGGCGGTGAGTCCCCTTCGGCGTCAGGCCATCGACCTCAGACGCGGACCATGGCCATACCGCGGTTCGCGCCGCCCAGGACACCCACGAGGGCATTCGGTGCCTGCTCCAGCCCCTCGATGACGTGGTAGAAGGGCTTGATCCGTCGGTCTTCGAGCCAGGACGAGTAGTTACGGTCGGCTTCGCCGAACTGGTCCCAGTAGGTGCCGAAGGCGAACCCCTTCATGGTGAGGTCCTTCAGGATCAGGGTGAGCGGCACTCCCTTGGGTCCGCTCATCGACGGTCGCGTCCGCCCCGACTTCCTGTTCCAGCCAGGCGCACTTCTCGGGTCCCCCCCGACGTCGACCACGCGGCAGCCCGCGATCTTGCCGAGCTGGACGACCGCGGATCCGACACCGCCCGCCGCCGCGGAGACCAGCAGCGTCTCGCGGCGCGTGGGCGGCCGGCACGGCGTCACGGAACCAGAGGCGAGCCTGGCCGCCGAGGCGGGGATCGCCCTCTTCAAAGTCGGCTTCCACCACTGGATCGCGGCGGACGAGGAACGCGAGCTGTCACTGCTGATGCGCGAGGCACTGGACGCGCTCAAAGCCGTCACGGCGGGCAGCAGCCCCGGTCGCTGATGACGCGGGCGACCGTCCCGGAGGCGCTCGCGGTCCGTCGGCCGCGGAAGCGGAGCCGGAGCTCGAAGTACGGGGCCGCGACCTGCTGCGGCAGCTGATGCGGGACCCTGCGAACGCGGTTCTCTCGCTGTCGGCCGAACTCATCGCGCCCGGAGCCGAATCGGCTGATGACATTCACGCCACCACCTGAGATGCTCCACAACATGTTCATGATCTTCGCGGCGGCCACTGACGCCGACACCCCCACGGGGCTTCTCATATTCCTTGGGGCCATGGGGGCCGTGGCAGTCATCATCGGAGCGCGGTGGGCGTTCAATCTGCGTGGTGCCGTCGACTCGACCCTGCAGCGCCGACGTGCCGTTCTGGAGTTGAAGGGGCAACGGACGGGCGACCTGGGCCTCGCGGTCAACGATTCCATCGGTCCCTCGTTCTTCCGGATCATCGGATCCGTCGTGGCCGTGGCAGGTTTCGGGCTGTTGGCGTTGAGCTCGATCCTGTTCGCGAGTGCCTGACCGTACGTACGAAGTCATCCGGCATGTCCTGCGAGAACCAGCCGCCGACGCGGAGGAGCGGCTGGTCGGCTCCGCGACCGGACTCCGTCGGCTAGGCCGCGTCTCGCCAGATCGACAGGGCGCCCTGGAGGAAGGCGATGTCCGGCATCGCCGTCGACTTCGTCGAGATCACGAACAGCGCGATGTCCCCCGCAGGGCCCTTGATGCAGATCTCGGTGCCGTTCGCCGCGCCGGCGAGCGGGAGGGTGTGGTTCTTTTCGTCCTTCAGCAGCCGGCGGCACTCTTCGAGGGTGCCGCCCGGCTTCCCGTACAGCTGGAGGAACACGCTTGTGTCGCTCTCCAGTTGGCAACCGATCGACGGGCAGGCGAAACGGATGTCCCCCGTGCGGCCCTTCGGCTCGGTGTCCGGGTCTTTGAGGTTCACCGAGTTCTTCGCGTCCAGCATGATCAGGGGGTACGGCTCGGGCCGTGGCTCCTTGGGCGAGACTGCCTGTTCGCCGGCGTCGTCCAGAGCCGCTGGGTCCGAGGAGTCGCGGCCCGAGGAGCCGGGGCCCGACGACTCGGAGTCCGAGGAGTCGGTGGCCGGGCCCTTGGTGGACGCCGACGAACCCGTGGTGTCCCGCTGATCCGTCCCGCTCGTCGCGTCCAAGACCCGCCAGGTCAGCGCCGATATCAGCAGCGCGCCCCCCGCCAGACCGGCGGCCATGAACAGCGGGGTGCGCCGCCTGCGGACCTTCCGCTCCGGGCGGGTCGGCGGCAGATCAGCGGTCCGGCCGATCAGTGGTTGCGGCTGCGCCGGGGTGGGGTCGGGCACGGGGGGCGGGACCGCGACCGCCGGGCCGCTGATCTCCCGCCACACGGACGGTGTCCCGTCCGCTCCCAGTCGCTGCCGGCACCACTCCACGACCTCCGCCGGAGTGGCCCGCTCCGCCGGATCGGCGGCCAGGCACCGGGCGAACAACGGGCGCAAGGGCTCCGGCAACAGGGACAGGTCTGGTCCGGAGTGCACGATTCTGTACAGCACCTGGACACCCGAGCCATCGCCGTACAGCGGCCTGCCCAGCGCCGCGAACGCCGCCGTCTGGGCGAGGGCGAAGACATCGGTCGCCGCCGTGACCTCTACCCCGGACGCCTGCTCCGGGGCCATGTACGCGGGCGTGCCGACCGTTTGTCCCGTCGCCGTGTACGAGGTTCCGTCGGCGGCCAGTGCGATGCCGAAGTCGATCACGCGCGGCCCGTCGGCGGCCAGCAGTACGTTCGACGGCTTCAGGTCCCGGTGCACGATGCCCTCGGCGTGGATGGCCTGCAACGCCTCGGCCATCCCCGCCATCAGCCACAGCACGGCGGTCACCGACAGCGGACCGCGCCGGGCCACGGCCTCCGCCAGGGACGGGCCGGGTACGTACAGCGTGGCCAGCCAGGGTGGTACGCCGTCCGCGTCGGCGTCGATCAACTCGGCGGTGTACGCCCCGCGGACCCGCCGGGCCGCCCTGATCTCCCGGCCGAACCGCCGCCGGAAGTCCGGGTCGTCGGCCAGCTCCGGCCGTACCACCTTGATCGCTACCGGCCGGCCACCCTGGGTGTGCGAGAGGTAGACCCGGCCCATGCCGCCCGCGCCCAGCCGGGCAGCGAGCCGGTAGCCCGCCACCACGGACGGATCGGTCGCCTGAAGTGGCTTGAAAACATCCGTCACATCACTCATCGGCCTGCTCCCCCCGTACTGATGCATCGGCCAACGACAGCAGCCTAAGGGGCAGGACCTTGAGGTCGTGGCCCCGGGGCCGACTGCAAGCGCGGGGCTGACTGCAAGCGCGGGGCCGACGGCAGGTTCGGGGCCGACGGCCGGCTCCACGCCGTCGTGGCTCCGAATGAGTGGACTCCGCCGCGCCCGGACGGCAGGGGGGCCTCAGCCACGGGGCCGGATGGTGATGTTCAGCCGTCCGCCCCCCTTCTGGAAGAGGCGCCCCACATGCGACGTACTCCCTCCCGCCGTCTGGTGGCCGCCGCGCTGCTCGCGGCCTCCGTGCTGGCCCCGATGGCCCCGATGGCCGCCACCGCCGTACCCGCCACGGCCGTCTCCCCCACAGGAACCGCCCCGCACGACAAGGCCGGCCCCGCGTCCGACGGTCTCGGTCGTGAACTCACCGCCCGGCTCGACAAGACCATCGCGGAGGTCCGCGAGCAGACGGGCATCCCCGGCGCCGTCGTCGGACTGTGGATGCCCGGCCAGGGAAACTACGTCCGCGCGACCGGCGTGGCCGACACCGCCACCGGCAGGCCGATGTCCGCCGACACCTCCGTGCGGATCGGCAGCGAGACCAAGACGTTCACGGTCACCGCGCTGCTCGAACTCGTGGACGACGGCCGGATCGGGCTGGACGACCCGATCTCCGAGTACGTCCACGGCGTGCCCAACGGTCACCGGATCACGCTGCGCCACCTCGCCGAGATGCGCAGCGGACTGTTCCCGTACACCGCCGACCCCGACTTCACACACGATCTGCTGAGTAACCCGGAGCGCACCTTCACGCCCCGGGAATCGCTCGCGTACGGCTTCAAGCACCGGAACACCTTCGCGCCGGGTACGCAGTTCCAGTACTGCAACTCCAACCTCGTCCTGCTCGGCCTGGTGATCGAGAAGGTCAGCGGTCACCGGCTCGCCGACTTCATCCACGAGCGAGTGCTCGGCCCGGCCCATCTGCACCACACGCTGTTCCCGAAGGGCGCCGAGTTCCCCGCGCCGCACCCGCACGGCTACACCGACCAGACGCTGAGCGGCGACACCGCGGACACCACGCACTGGAACCCCAGTTGGGCCTGGGCGGCCGGGGCGATGATCTCCGACCTGAACGACCTGCGCCGCTGGGCCCCGATCGTCGCCACCGGGACGCTGCTGAGCCCCGAGACCCAGCGGCAACGGCTCAAGACGCTGCCCACCGGCTTCCCCGGCACCACCTACGGCCTCGGGATCTTCAAGGCCAACGGCTGGATCGGGCACAACGGCTCGATCCCCGGGTACGAGACCGTGACGGTCTATCTGCCCTCGAAGAAGGCCACCCTGGTCATCATGATCAACACGGATATCCCGTACGAGGGCCAGGAGCCGTCCACCGTCCTCGCCCGGGCGATCACCACGATCGCCACGCCGGACAACATCTACGACAAGGACAGCTCGATCAGCCCGCGCCCGTAGCGCCGCGCCGGCCGCCTGTCAGGGCCTGGTGGTCAGTTGCGGCGGGCCGTGACGAGCCAGGCGCGCGAGTCGAAGTACACGCCGTCGCCGGTGTCGTGGGCGGCGAGGGTGGCGCGTAGCCGCGCGCGTGCCTGCTCGGCCGTCGCGGCGTCGAGGCCGACGAGCAGGTCCTGGAACTTCAGCAGGCGGAGCACGCTGTCGAAGGCGGTGGCGCTGTCGGGGCCGTAGTAGACGGGTTCATGGACGTCGGTGAAGCTGACGTCCGTGAAGCCCGCCGCCGCCAGGATGCCTTCCGTGACGCCCGGGTCGGCGAGTGAGAACGCGTTCGGACCGGAGGCGGGAGACGCGGGAGGCGCAGGGGACGCGGGAGACGTGGATGTCGCTGTCGCCCCGGTGAGACTCCGGCGGATCGCGGAGGCCCATTCATTGGCGTCGCGGTCTTGCCAGACCAGCAGCACCAGGCGCGCCCCGGGGCGCAGGGCGCGTCCGATATTGGTGAACGCGGCGACCGGGTCGGCGAAGAACATCGTTCCGAACCGGCTGATACAGAGGTCGAATTGCGCCGGTGGAAAGCGGTGGACCTGGGCGTCGGCTTGTTCGTAGCTGACGTTGGGCGGTCCCTGTTCGGCACTGAGCCGGCGGGCCCGTTCGAGCATCGGCACGGAGATGTCGACGCCCAGCGCGCTTCCGGTGACGGCGGCACTGGCGGCCTCGCGCGTGGTCCGGCCCGTGCCGCAGCCGATGTCGAGCACATGGTCGTGGGAGCCGACGCGGGCGGCGGCGCGGAGGTGTTCGTTGTGGAGCCGCAACTCCGCGTCGTAGTCGAAGAGTTCTGTCTCTCTGGACATCACGATCACCCGATCCACTCGATGCCGATTTCAACATGTTGTTCGGTATCGTGCCGTACGGCCGTACGGCCCCCGCCAGCCCCGCGCTGTCGCGGACCGCCGAGCCCGGTCGAGGCGCCGTCACCCGGCCTTACGCACAAACAACCGATCCTCCGGGAGCCACAACGATCAGTTGTGGGTGCCTAAGGTGAATCAGTGGACACCGAGGCATTGCGATCGTTCGTCCGGGCGGCCGAGCTCGGGCAGTTGCGACGTGCGGCCGATGAGCTGGGCGTGACGCAGCAGGCGGTCTCCAAGCGGATCGCCGCCCTGGAGCGGGAGCTGGAAGTCCGGCTGTTCACACGTAACGCCCGCGGAGTTGAGCTGACGCTCGACGGTCAGGCCCTCCTCCCCCACGCGCGGAGCGTCGTCTCCGGTGTCGAGCGCGCCGTCAGCGCGGTCAGGCCGGGCTCCCGCGCCCTTCGGATCGACGTTCTCGGTCTGCGGAGCGCGCAGGCCGTGGTGCTGCACGACTACTGGCGGTCGCGGCCCGGAACCGACCTCGACGTGGTGACCCTCCGGGTCGACGACCCGCGCGTAGCGGTCGCCGCCGTCGAAGCAGGGGATGTCGACGCCTCGTTCCGTTCCGTCACCGACCCGGCCACGCTGCCGCCCGGCGTACGGATGATCCACGCGTTCGACTCTCCGCTGGAACTTCTCGTCGGCCCGGGACATCCGCTCGCCTCCGCGCGGGAACTGACGCCGTCGCAGTTGCGCAAGCACCGCATCTGGGTGCCGGGTATCGCGCCCCGTAGCGAATGGGGGGAGTTCTACGACCAGCTCGTCACCGAGTTCGACCTCCGCATCGACGCGGCAGGCCCGCACTTCGGAGACGAAGTACTCCTCGACACCCTCGCGGACTCCGCGGACGTGGCCACGCTCGTCGGGGCACGCGACCGGTACAGCTGGCCGACGAACCACGACCTGCGCCGCATCCCTGTCGTGAATCCGACCCTCGTATACCCGCTCTCGCTCATCCTCCCCCGGACGAATCCGCATCCAGGGATCAGTGGAGTCATCGCCCACCTCGGAAGCCTGCCAAGGCTCCCTGAGCCGGTCTGGCTCCCGTCCTGGGCGACGGCGTGAGCCGCTGCTGACAGCAGCCTCCATCAACGCCTGCGGAGGCGTGTCCAGTTCACCGATTACACGGAAGAGGAACGCCGTATGTCCAACGACCGACTCATGCGCATACACAGCGCCGAGTTCCAGGCCATGGCCGAGAGGGTCCTACGGGTCACCGAACTCACCTCGCGCCTGAACGTCCTGCCCTTCGAGGACGAAGCCGGCAAGGCGGAACTGTTCGAGCAGATCCTCGGCAACCCGCTGCCTGCGAGAGCCACGATCTATCCGCCCTTCTACACGGACCACGGGCTTCAACTGGACCTCGGCGAGCGCGTGTTCATCAACCAGAACTGCACGTTCCTGGACTACGCCGGCATCCGGCTCGGCGACCGCGTGATGGTCGGGCCGAAGGCCACGTTCATCACCGTCGGTCACCCGGTCGACCCTGAGGAGCGAAGAGGGTGGCTGAGCGGCGCGCCCATCGATGTGGCGGAGAACGTGTGGATCGGCGCCGGTGCCATGATCCTTCCGGGCGTCAGCATCGGGCGCGACGCCGTCGTCGCCGCAGGCGCGGTCGTGACCGATGACGTTCCGGCGGCGAGCCTGGTGACCGGCAGCAAGGCAACCGTGCATCGGCGGTGGTGACGGACCCCTCCGCGTGAGCTGTGTAACAGCGGCGTGCCGACGCCGTGCCAGCGACGTCATGGACGTGAGACCGCGTGAACCAGCAGCCATGAGCGGTCCATCCTGATGATCGTAAGCACGAGGTACGAAGCACCTGCCACCCCCGCAGCTGTCACTCCGAACGGAAGAAACTCCAATGAACCGTCGTCTGCGCACCGCCCTTGCCGTCACCGCCGCGCTCGGTGCGGGCCTGCTGATGACAGCGTGCGAGGGAGATGACACGTCGTCAGCGCCGACCGGCGCCCCGTCCTCCGTGACCGCCACGCCGGACTCGTCGACGGCACCCGACCAGGCGTCCGGCGACGGCGACGGTGAGGGCGAGAGCGACGCCGAGGGCGGGGAGAAGAGCAACGGCGGCAGTGAGTCCGGCACTTCGGGAAGCGGCTCGAAGGACACCGGCGACAAGAGCGGGTACGGGCAGACCTGCGGTACCAACGACATCTCCTGGAGCGTCAGTTCCGAGTCCCAGGCGGGCGGCTACTTCCTGATCAAGGCCGCGGCCAAGCCCGGTATCACCTGCGTCATACCCGCCGCGCTGCCGGTCGTGGCCTTCGGATCGGACGGCACCGAGGCCGAGCCCGCAGAGCAGTCCGCGGGCAGCGACATCACGCTGCGCGCGGGAGTCGCCGCCTACGCCGGTGTGAACCCGAAGACCACCGACGAGGACGGCGGCAAGGAGCTGTCCAGCCTCGTCGTCTCCGTCGCCGGCGACGACCCGAACCCGGAGTCCCTGGAGGTCGACCCGTTCGTCGTCGACAAGCCGGTCGTCACCAGCTGGCACACGTCCGCCGCTGACGCTGTCCCCTTCTCGAACTGAGCCGAACTGAGCCGAGCTGGGCTGCACTGAGCTGCACTGAGCTGATCTGAGTTGAGTTGACTTGAGTTGACTTGGTTGAGCGAAACTGGGTGAACGCGGAGCCGCCGCCGAAGCCGGCCGATGTTCAGCACCCCGGGCGGCCAGGAGAAAGAAGCCGATGAGACTCTGCTTTCTGGTGGAGGAGCGCTACCGGAACGACGGCATGCCCAGCGAGGTGATACGTCAACTCACCGCCTGGGGCCACCAGGTGGACGTGCTGTGGCCGGGCAGTGCGCTGGTCCAGCTGCCCGAGACGATCCAGGCCGGCGTCCATGACGCCTGGGTGCTCAAGACGGTGTCCGGGGGGCCGGGGCTGACTCTGCTGGAGGCCGCCGCCGCGGTCGGGCTGACGACCGTCAACGACGCCCGGTCGATCCGTGGCGTACGCGACAAGGCACTCGCCGCGGTGATCGCGCGCAGCCGGGGGCTGCCGATGCCCCGGACGTACGTGGTGGCGCACCCCGATTCACTGGCGGAACTGCCCGACGGGGAGTTTCCGCTGGTCGTCAAGCCCGCCGACGGAAGCTCGGGACGCGCGGTACATCTGGTGCGCTCCCCCGGCCAACTGGCCGCGCTGAACACCGAACTGGCGGGGGAAGGGATGCTGATCGCCCAGTCGTACGTGCCCAACTCGGGGACCGACCTCAAGGTGTACTGCGTCCGCGGCGAGCTGTTCGCGGCCGAGCGGGCCTCTCCGCTCGATCCGCACCAGCCTCGGCGGCCTCAGCGCGAGCGGCGCGTGCCGCTGTCCGCCGAGGTGGCCGGGATGGTCACGGACGTGGGCCGAATATACGGGCTCGACCTGTACGGCGTGGACGTTCTGCTCGGCCCGGACGGTCCGGTGATCGTCGATGTCAACGACTTCCCGAGCTTCCGGCCCGTGCCGGACGCCGTGGCGCGGGTGTCACGTGCCGTCCTGGAACTGGCGCGTGAGGGCAGGACCACACGGGCCGCCCCGGTACCTCTTCCGCTGCCCGGCCCCGTGCGGATCCCCGTACAGCTATCCGTGGCGCGCGGCGAGGGACGATGAGGGCGCTGCGGATCGGTTTCCTCACCCACCGTCCCGACCACCCTCTACTCACCGCCACCGCCGCCCTGCTGACGCCCCGTCATCAGGTGGAGGTGATCGATCCCGGCGCTTCGCCGCCGTGGCCGGCCCCGTCGTCGTCCGGACACCTCGACGTCTGTCTGCTGAAGGCGCGTACACCGTCCGCGCTGGCGCTCGCGCGGTCCTTCGAGGAGCGCGGCGTCCCGGTACTGAACTCGGCCTCGGCGACCGGGCTCTGCCAGGACCGTACGCGGATGGCCGAGCTGGCCCGGTCGGCCGGACTGCCCTTCGCGGCCACCCGGACCGCGCCGAGCCTCGGGCGGCTCGCGGTGGAGACCGGCCTCGGCTATCCGCTGGTCGTCAAGAGCCGCCACAGCCGGCGCGACGACCTCGTCGCCCGCGTCGACGACACCTCGGAACTGACCGCCCTGTGCCGCACCTGGTCCCAAGAACCGGTGGTGACACAGGAGTTCACCCCGAACAGCGGCTGGGATCACAAGCTGTGGGTGATCGGCGACCAGCTCTTCGCCGGCCTGCGCCGCTCGGAGCTGGCACCGGAGGGACGCTCCCCGACACTGCCGCTCGCACCGGCCGATCTGCCCAACGGGTGGGCGGAGATGGCCCGTTCGGTCGGCTCGGTGTTCGCGCTCGACGTGTACGGCGTGGACCTGATCGAGACGGCCGACGGCGCCCCGCTGGTCGTGGACGTCAACGCGTTCCCCGGCGTACGGGGCCAGAGCGGGGCGCCCCACGCACTGGCGGCGCTGACTCTGCGGGCGGCCGCCTGATCGGCGATCGGCGTAAGCGATCGGCGTATCCGGCCGGCGTATCCGACCGGCGTATCCGACCGGGTTACGAGTCCTGCTGCCCGGGAGGCGCGACGGCGGCGAGGTGGACGCCGACGGCGACCGTGGCGGCCGCGACCGCACCGGCCAGCGGGACGGCCCAGTGCCCGGCGGGGCTGGTGGCCAGTACCAGCACCGCGCCGATCGGTGAGACGAGATGCTGCGCCGTACTCCGTTTGAAGTGGCGCGTGTGCACCGCCCACACCGTGATCATGAAGAGTGCGGTGGGGACGGTGACCGCCAGGGAGGCCGTGAGCGTGGAGATGTGCGCGTGGTGGGTGACCTGTTCGACGGCGACCTCGATCCCGGCGCCGATCGCGGCGGCGGAGCCGAAGATCACGTAGTGGCCGTATCCCCAGGCGAACGCCTGCCGGTTGGAGATCAGATACTCGTGGACGGGCACGGCGAAGTAGGTCCAGAACGCGGCGAAGACGATGACGAGTCCCCCCGCCGCGATCGGCAGCAGCTCGTCCAGGGCGGCCGACTCGTCCAGCGCCGACTGCACCGCCACGGTGGCGGCGGAGATCGTCTCGCCGAGCATGATGATGGTGAACAGCCCGTAGCGTTCGGCGATGTGGTGCGGATGCCACGGGGTCCGCCGGCGGTGCTCGGCGAAGGCCGGTACGGCCAGTTCCGCGACGACGAGCGGCAGGAACCCCCAGGTCCAGGCCGCGTTCGGCAGCAACAGCAGCCCCACCCAGCCCAGCTGCACCAGGACGAGACCGGCCGCGTACCGCAGCGCGGTCGTCCGGGCGGCCCCGCTCTCGCCGCGCGCCGCCCGTAGCCACTGCAGAGTGAGCGCGACGCGCATGATCAGGTAGCCCCCGATCGCGACCGTGTAGTCGGCCTGGTCGAAGGCGCGCGGGACTCCGGCGGCCAGGACCAGGACGCCGGCGATCTGCACCAGGGTGGCGAGCCGGTAGGGGACGTCGTCGCAGTCGTAGGCGGAGGCGAACCAGGTGAAGTTCACCCACGCCCACCAGATCGCGAAGAACACCAGCAGATAGCCCGTGATCCCATGCCCGGTGTCCCCCTCGGCCAGGCCGTGCACCAGCCGCGCCCCGGCCTGTGCCACCGCCACGACGAAGCACAGGTCGAAGAACAGCTCCAGCGGAGTGGCGGCCCGGTGCGCCTCGCGAGGATCACGGGCCCGCATCCGGACCAGCGGCACCACGGCCCGGCCGTGCCCGGCACCGGTCGCGGTCTCGTGCCCGGTCGCGGTCTCGTGCCCGATCCCGGTCCCGTGCCCGGTACCGGTCCCGGTGGGGGAGTCCTCACTCATCAGTGCGCCCTTACGCTCGCGCCACCCCGGAGGCGGCCACCTGCCACTCTCGGCACACTGCCCCAGATCCGAGCGGCCCGCAGCCGGGGCTCGCGGACGGGTCTCGCAGTCCTGCGAGCAGTTGTCCGCCGGGCACGGCCAGGAACGGGAAAGGGAACGGGAAAGGGCGCCCCCGGTGACGGAGGCGCCCTCTCTCAGGGTGCGGCTGGGTGGGACCGCGTCAGGAGGCGGAGTTGGTCTGGCGGCGGCGGACGGTGAAGACCGTGACGGCGCCGAGCGCCAGCGCCGCGCCGGCCGCCGCGGCGAGCTGCGGGAGCGGCGAGGAGGAGCCGGTGCTGGCCAGGGAGCCGTCCGTGGAGTCCGTCGGGGTGGTGGACGTGCCGCCCTGCGGCTTGGTGTCCGGGGTCGGCGTGGTCTTGCCGGGCGCGGCGTCGTCGACGTCGCCGGGAACGCTGCCGGCGGCGAGGAGTTCGAAGGCGTACTCGGTGGAGAGGTTGCCGCCGCAGGACTCGTCGTTGTTGAAGTAGTCACCGGCGACGAAGGCGAGGCCGTCCCCGGCCGGGGCCTTGGCGTCGACCTTCAGGCGCAGCTTCACGTCGGCGTGGGCGCCGGCCTTCAGCGGGCTGATGGAGCCGGCGTAGCCGTCGCCCACGTTCTTCCAGCCCGGGGACGCGGCGGTCGACCACTGCAGGTGGAAGGCGTCGTCGATGACGTTGTAGCCGCCCTTGTCCGTGGCGTGGAAGTAGACGAACGGGGAGACCTTGTCCAAGGTCTTCTTCGTACCGTTGGACACGCGGACCGAGAAGTCGGTCGTCGAGCCCGCGACGATCTTGGACGGCAGGCCGTGAGCGACGGTGGTGAGCTTGCTCTCGAACACGCAGTCCGGCTCGTTGGGCTCCTCCGGCTCCTCCTCCTTGGCGTCGGCGAGCGCCTTGTCGGCGGCCTCCTTCGCCTCAAGGGCCTCCTTCAGGGCCTTCTGGACCTTGGAGTACTCCCGGGCGGCGGCGACGCGCGCGTCGTCGGCGACCCGGCCGGCCGTCGCGGCCTTCTCGTCCGCGGCGGTCTTGGCGGCCCCCGCCGAGGCGGCGGCGGTCTCGGCGTCGGCGACTGCCTTCTCCGCGGCCGCCTTCTCCTCGTCGGTGGCGGTCTCCGGCAGCGCGGCGAGTGCGGCCCGGGCGTCGGTGAGCGCCTTGTCGGCGTCCTCCTTGACGGTGGCGGCGGCTGCCGCCTCCTTCCTGGCGGCCGCCGCGGCGACGGTCAGGGGCGCGTCGTCGGAGAGAGCCGCCTCAAGGACGATCTGTCCGGCCCGCTGCGCGGCGAGGGCTTCCTCGTACGCCTCCTGCGCCTGCTCGGCGGCCTTCTCAAGCTCCTCGATGGACGGTTTGTCCCGCTCGTCCTGCTGCGCCTGTGCCTGCGACGCGGCGGACGGCTTGGCGTCGGCGAGCGCGGGCGTGACGGTGAGGAGGACGACAGGGGTGGTGACGGCGGCGACAACGGCCGTGGCGAGAATGCGGCGAATCTTCAACGGAGTCCTTCGCGGGTCCGACAAACAGGTCTGCACAACGGGTCTGAGAGCGGGCCCGAAAAGCGAGGCCCGAAAAGCGGGTTCACATGTTGAGGCAACCGCTGCGGCAGCGACACGCAGGGCTTGGCTGGTGATCGTATGACCGAAAACACCGTTGTCGGAAGCGCGTTAGGCAGAGCGCGAGTGCGGCAGACCGTCCGCACAGGTAGGGCAATTGCCGCGTAAGAGGGCAGTTGCTTTCGGCACACGGGTCACTTTTGTGATCCATGTCATTTCATGGAAGGCGCCGGGAGTCGGCCGCGACGGCGGAAGTCGGGGGCAGCGGAGGTCCGGGGCCGCGTGTCAGTGCGGGCGGGAATCAGTCACCGTACGGGCGGGCCTCAGTCACCGTACGGGCGGACCTCAGTCACCGTACGGGGAAGCCGAAGGAGTACCCCTCCTGCTTCAGCCAGGGCAGCACCTCGCGCAGCGCGGCCACGGTCTGGGAGCGTTCCCCTCCCGCGTCGTGGAAGAGGACGGTCGGCCCGTCGGAGATCTCGCTCTTGACGGTGGCGACCATGGTGTCCACGCCGGGACGCTCGAAGTCCTTGGAGTCCACGTTCCAGCCCAGCGGCCGCATCCCCCGGGACGCGGCGAGCTGCCGGCTGTACGGGGTGAAGGCACCGCCCGGGGCGCGGTAGTACTGCGGCCGGACGCCGCCGGACGCCTTGGTGATCATGCGCTCGGCATCCAGGATCTGCTTGGACTGGTAGGCCTCGGACTTGGTGTCCATGGTGGTGTCGTGCGAGACCGTGTGGTTGCACAGCCGGTGCCCGTCCGCCACCACCGCCTTGACCAGGTCCGGGTACGCCTGGGCCTGTGTGCCCACCATGCAGAAGGTGGCCTTCGTACCGTTGTCCTTCAGCAGTTGCAGCACCTGCGGCGTCCACTTCGGGTCCGGTCCGTCGTCGATGGTGATGTTGACGCCCTGCGGGCCGCGGTCCGAGGCGTGCGCGATGTCCGCCGCCACCTTGGCCACTTGCCGGTCCTGGTCCGGCACGGAGACACGCGCATCCGGCTGCCGCGCGGCGACGGGGTTGGCCTGCGCGGTCCACATCGAGGCTGCCGCGGCCACCGCTGTGACCCCGAGCGCCGTCGTGAGAAGGCGGCCGTGCCATCCCTTTCCCTTGTGCTTTGACATGTTCGCCCGCCCCTTCGCTGTCTCCGCCGATGCCGTGCACTCATGAAGCCATACGAACGCCCGGACAGGACCCCTCTGTTACCGATCAAGGACGAACCCGGAGGGGGCCGGCGACAAACGCGGGAGATCCGCGACGGTCATCCCCGCGGCACTGTCACGGATGCGTACGGCGCTGAACGAGTGCGCCCAGGCGGACATCCCGGCCGAGGAGCGCCCTCAGCGGGTGCGCGAGCTGTTCCTGGCGCCCGGCGCGTACGAGATCCGCCACCAACTGGCCATTGTCGCGCCACACGTTGTCGTCGAGGCTGCCCGCACCGCGTTCGTGGTCCTGCGAGATACCCGGGACCTGCTCCTGCGGGGCCCGGCGATCGACAACGCCGCCTACACGGAGCTGGAGAACCGATTCGATACGGCCGTGGCCGAACTCCGCAGCGTCATGCGCCGCGACCTCGGCGCGGCCGACTCCATCACGAGGAACTGACGGAGGACCGGCCCGTCCGGCCGTCACAGATAGCTGATGCCGGTCAGGCCCTCGGCGGCGGCCCACAGCGTCTTCCCGTACGCCGGGTCGGACGCCTCCGGGTTGGGCTCCGTCGGGGCGACCGGGCCCCGGAACTCCTGGAAACCGGACGGGCCGTAGAACTGGCCGCCGCGTACGCCGGGCGCGGTCGCGGCGTGCAGTTGCGGACGCGCGCCCTCGTGGACCGGAGCGAACGCGCGCTGCGTCCACCGGTCGATGGCCCGTGGGATCGCCCCGCGCTCCTCGAACGCCCGCCGGCTGAGGTTGGTGCGGCAGATCCCGGGGTGGGCGACGACGCTGATGACAGGCGCGCCCGCCTTCTCCAGCCGGCGGTGGAGTTCGAAGCCGTACACGGTGCAGGCCAGCTTGGAACGGGCGTACGCGCGGCGGGGTTTGAAGTTGTTCCGCGACATCAGGTCGTCGAAGTCGAGTCGGGCGCCCCGGTGCGCGGTCGAGCTGATACTGACCACGCGCGCGCCGGCCGCCCGGCTGAGGGTGCCGAGCAGCAGACCGGTGAGCGCGAAGTGGCCCAGCATGTTGACCCCGAGGTGGGCCTCGAACCCGTCGCCGGTGGTGCGGGGCGGGCCGAGGTGGACCACACCGGCGTTGTTGACCAGGACATCGACCGCGGGGAAGTCGTCGTTCATCCCCTTCGCGAAGGCGCGTACGGACTGGAGTGAGGCCAGGTCGAGTTGGCGTGCCTCCACCTGCGCCCCCGGTACGGTCCGCCGGATCTCGGCGACCGCCTGTTCCCCGGCGACGGTGTTGCGTACGGCCATCACCACCTCCGCCCCGCCGCGGGCGAGTTCGGTCGCGGTGACCAGGCCGAGTCCGGAGTTCGCGCCGGTCACGACGGCGAGCCGACCGCTCTGGTCGGGGATGTCACGTTCGGTCCATTCCGTCATGACCGCTGCTCCTGAGGGACGCTGTGCACGGCTGGTGGGCCTCAACGCTAGGAGCAGGGAGGCGAGTTGGCGTCGTACCCGCTTCCCTAGGAGTACGAGACCTACCTTCGGCCCGTGCCGCACCCGCACACTGTCCGTATGGCTGCCGACCACTCGTTCGCCCGTGAACTCGGTGACTTCCTCCGCACCCGGCGCGACCGGCTGCGCCCGCAGGACATCGGGCTGGAGCCCGGCCCCCGGCGCAAGGTCACCGGGCTCAGGCGCGAGGAGATCGCGCTGCTGGCCGGGCTGAGCACCGACTACTACCAGCGCATGGAGCAGGGCCGCGACGTACGCCCCTCCGACCACGTCCTCGACGACCTCGCCACCGCGCTGAACCTCGACGACGACGAGCGCAGGCACCTCTTCGCCCTCGCCCAGGCGGCGCGCCGCCCGCAGCGCGTCCGCAGGCGCCGCGCCCCCGAACGCGTACCGGACGGCACCCGGCACCTGCTGGCCGCCATGAACACCCCCGCCGTGGTGCTCGGCCGGCACCTCGACCTGCTCGCGTGGAACCCGCTCGCCGAGGAGTTGTTCGGCGACCCGAACCAACAGCCGCCGGAGCACCGCAACATGCTCACCTCGCTGTTCCACGACCCCGAGACCCGGATGCGCTGCCCCGACTGGGAAGCCACCGCGCTCCAGTACATCGGCATGCTGCGCGCCGCCGTCGCCACCGACCCGACGCACCCGCGGGCCACCACGCTCATCGGCGAACTCAGCATCCGCAGCGCGGACTTCCGACGGCTCTGGGCGCGGCACGAGGTGCGTGAGACGGTGCACGGGACGAAACTGTTCCGGCACCCGCAGGTCGGCGAGATCACGGTCGAGTGGGGCAGCTATCCGCTGCCCGGCAGTCCCGGCCCGGTCATGTTCGTCTACACCGCCGAGCCGGGCACCCCGGACGCCGAACGGCTGCAGTTGCTGGCGTCCCTGCGTGCCGGCCGCACCCGGCGCGACGGGCACGCGGAGTCCGACGGGCACGACACGCACACCGGGCACGACCGGCACGGTCGGCACCTCGGGTCGTAACAGACCGCCGGTCCCAGGACGCGAAACGCTCGGCTGGGAGACCCCAGCCGAGCGTCTGTTTCTCGTGCCGCCGTCAGATCAGGTCAGATCGTCGGTGTTTCATCGACGATCTCCTTGTGCGGTTCGACAACGAACTTCCAGCCGTCGCTGGGCTCCAGGAACCGCACCCGCGTCGGGTAGATGTCCAAGGCGCGGCGGTCGCGATTCTGGTTGCTCGTGTTCTTCCGCCCCCGGGCCGGCTCCTCGAACAGGTCGACCTTGACGTCCGGCACCGCGGCGACTTCCTCGCTCCAGCGCTGCACGATCCCCGCGCCGAACGCGTCCCGCGCGGAGGAATAGAGCGCCTCCAGGGATTCCTTGTTCCCGTTGGGAACGAAGAGGGCGACGTTCAGGAGGACGCCGGCACTCTGGAGAACCTCGATTTCCTCCCCCGCCTTGTCGGCGACCCAGATCCCGCGCTCTTCGGCATTGTCCGGGAGAACATGAATTTCCTCGCCGAAGATCGTCTTCGCGGCGAAGGACCCTCCCTCGAAATTCTTACCCGGCTCCGTGAGGAAAGCCGAGGCGTAGCAGTCGAGAGGAAGGCCATCCATCTCTGCCGAGACGAAGATGCCGTCCTGGAGCCCCAGTTCTGAGACCTCCTCGGCCGTAAGACGTCGAGCCGTAACCTTCTCGGTATTCACGCCATTCCCCTTTTCTGCGGCGTCCTGTGAATTCATTGAACTCTACCACGAAAACGCTGGACCACTTCCCGTCGGTCAATCGCCAAGTGGAATGCGAGCGGACTTAACGGAATGCAAACAGGTCGAGTCGCACCTGATCACCGATAACCGATCCGACTGATTTCCTCGGCCAATTCCGACAGATCGGTCCCGGCGTTCAACGACAACGCTATTTCTGTTCGGCCCGCCCCGCCCCGCCCCGGTCAGAGGCCGACCGTGTCCGCCAGGCCGTCGGTGTGGGCGCGGAGGAAGGCTGCGGGGTCCGTCACCGTGTCCGCCGCGTAGTGGCCGAAGGTGTCGAACAGGATCGCGCCGATGACCGCGGACCACAGTCCGTAGACCCGGGCCACATTGCCCACCGGCATGTCGAAGCCGAACAGCCCTCGCAGTCGCTCCATGTCGGCGCGGACTGCCGGATCGCGCGGTGCCTCCACCGTTCTCAGCTTGCCCGCTCGCCAAGCGTCCTCGACCAGTCGGGCGAGAGCGAGGGCAAGTCGGGTGCCGGGCTCCACGGTCCGGTCGCCGGGAGCCGTGTAGCCGGGGACCGGTGTGCCGTAGAGCATGGCGAAGCGGGACGGTTCGCGGACGGCCCAGGCGCGCGCCGCGAGTACCGCCGCCTCAAGCCGTTCGCGGTGGGACAGGCGCGATGCCGTCGCGAGGGCCGCGTCGACCTCGTCGGCGAGTTCGTCGTACGCGTCGACGATCAGCAGGGTGATAAGCGCTTCGCGGTCTTTGACGTAGCGGTAGAGCGCCGACGGTACGACTCCGATGTCGCGGGCCACGGCCCGCAGGGACAGGTCGGCCGGAAGCACCGTCGCCAGGTGCTCGCGTCCCACGCGCACGATGTCCTGCATCATCTGCTCGCGTGCTACTTGCCGTGAAGTGACCATGCATCCACCTTATTAGTCAACGGTGTTCTCTCCTGGACCAGCAGTGCGCGAAGGCCGGCCGGGGTGTACCGGCCGGCCGGCCTGCTGCGCGTGACGGCTCAGGCCGCGTACAGCGGAGCGTTCTCGCGCTTGACGACCCGCCAGGACTGCCAGCCGCGGCAGGCGATGTACGCGAAGATCGTCAGCGCCGCGACGGAGGTGTCGGTGATGGAGGACTGCATCCCCTCGGTGGTGTCCAGGATCGTGAACGCCAGGATCGTCGCGGCCACCTTGTGGAAGATCACCATCTCCCAGATCGCCGGGACCTGACGCGGCCGGTACGCGAGCATCGCCCACATCGCGCTGAACACCAGATACCCGAACGTCCGCCAGCCCTCGACCATCATCCGGTCATCGGCCGCATCCGCCATCAGGAACAGCCCGTTGATGAACACCGCGAACGTGACCGCGGAGTTCAGCCCCATCAGGCTCCGGCCGACAAGGTCCCAACGCCGGGACGGGACAGTGGCGGTGGCATTGGCGGTGGTGGTGGAGGAGGTGGCGGTGGTGACGGTCGCTGTGGCCATGACGGGCATCCTTCGAGTGAGGGGACGAGAATCGAGAACACTGTTCTCCGTTGAGAAGAATCATGCCCCACCCCTCCGGGCGAAGTCAAGAACAGTGTTCTCGCTTTTCGTGCAGCCCGTGTCGATCCACCCAGGAGGAGATCGCCGCGGCTATCTCGACGGGACGGTCCTCAGGGGTGTGGTGCCCGGCCGGGGCGTCGTGGTGCGCGACCTCCAGGGCGGCCATGTGCCGCACGCACCAGGCGACAAGGTCGGGGCCCATCATGGCGCCGGGGCCCGGGGCGAAGTCGATCAGCAGTTTGGGGACGTCTTCGCTGGTCGCGAGCCACGCGTCGTACGCATCGACGCGGGTCACGACATCGGCGGGCTCACCCCCCAGGGGCATCGCGCGCGGCCATCGCAGCAGCGGTCGGCGGCTCTCGCGCGTCGGGTAGGGGTGGAGGTACGCGGCCAGGTCGGCGGGGGCGAGGGAGGTGGCCACCGTGCCGGGCAGGCCCTTCTCGATCATGACGTTGTCGTCGAGGATCATCGCCTCGCCCACCCCCTCCGTCTTGATGGCCCGGAACAACTCGCGTCCGCCCGCCGGGAATTCGTCCCAGGTCATCGGCTTGACGATGGTCTCGGTGAAGGCGATACCGCGGACCCGTCCGGGGTGGCGGGCGGCGAAGTCAAAGGCGAGCGCGCCGCCCCAGTCGTGACCGACCAGGACGACGCGGTCGAGGCCGAGCGCGTCGAACCAGGCGTCGAGGTAGCGGGCGTGGTCGTCGAAGGAGTAGTCGATGTCGGGTTTGCCTGAGTCGCCCATGCCGATGAGGTCGGGGGCGAGCAGGCGGCCCCGGCCGACGGCCGGCAGGACGTCGCGCCACAGGTACGACGAGGTGGGGTTGCCGTGCAGGAAGACGATCGGCGCGCCCGAGCCGTGCTCGCGGTGGGCGATCGTCGAGTCGAGGACGGGGGTGGTGGGCATGCGGGTTCTCCCGGGGGTGGGGTGAGTTGAGGCCGTGTGACGGACCGTCGGATCCCTGGGTCAAGGGGTCAGCGGAAGGCGGCGGCGCTGCGGGTGGCCCACTCCGCGAACGGGCGCGGCGCACGGCCCAGGACCCGCCGGACGTCGGGGCTCACGCGCCGCTCGGCGGGCAGCGGCTCGCCGAGGATCGCGAGCGTGCCTGCCACCACCGGCTCGGGCATGAAGGCGCGCATCTGGTCCCTGGCCTGCTCGGGGGTCTGCTCCACGAAGCGGACCGGCTCGCCGAGCACGGCGCCGATCGCCGCGGCCCGGTCGCGGGGGGTGGTCGGGGCGGGGCCGGTGAGTTCGTACACGGCGCCGGCGTGGCCGGGCCGCAACAGGGCCGCGGCGGCGACCTCGGCGACATCCGCCGGGTCGACCGTCGGCAGGCCGACGTCGCCGAACGGGGCCGAGGCCACGCGGTCGGTGCGGATCGACTCGGCCCAGGCGAGGGCGTTGGAGTTCAGCCCGCCGCTGCGCAGCACGGTCCAGTCCAGGCCGGAGCCGCGGAGCGCGGCCTCGAAGGCGGCGGGGTGGCGGTAGGAGTCCGGCCGGGTGGCGACGCCGAGCGAGGAGACCAGTACGACGCGTCGTACGCCGCCCGCCTTCGCGGCGTCGAGGAGGTCCTGCGGGTGGTCGCCGACCGCGAGCAGGAACAGCGCGTCGGCTCCGTCGAGGGCGGGGCGCAGGTCGTCGGGGGCGGTGAGGTCGGCCTGTACGTGGCGTACGCCGGCGGGCAGGTCACGCACCACATCGCCCGTCTCACCGCGCACCGCACCACGCGACACCGCGGTCACCGCCTCGCCCGCCGCGTCGAGGACGCGGACCAATTCGCGGCCGACGTTGCCCGTGGCTCCAGTCACTGTGATCATGAGAACTCCCTGTGAGTTAGTTGGCTGACTAATTCCTTGCTCGGGACGCTAGCACGCGCCCCTGCCGGGGATCTACAGTTGGTCAGGTGACTGACTCAGCGAAGCCGAAGGTGCGGGCGGCCGACAAACGCCGACGGCTCACCGCCGCGGCGGCACAGGTCCTGCACGAGCAGGGCGTCGAGCGCACCACCCTGGCCGACATCGCGCGCGCGGCCGACGTCCCTCTCGGGAACGTCTACTACTACTACAAGACCAAGGACGAACTGGTCCGGGCGGCGCTCTCCGAGCACAGCACGCACCTGGACGAACTCACCCATTCACTGGACGAGTTGCCCGATCCGCGCGACCGCCTCAAGGCACTGATCGAGGTCTGGATCAGCAGCCGCGACGTCGCCGCCCGCTACGGCTGCCCGACCGGGACCCTGGCCGTCGAACTCGACAAACGCGGCGACGGCACGCTCGACACGGAGGCCGGCGCCGTGATCCAACGCCTGGTGGACTGGACCGGCC
This sequence comes from Streptomyces sp. NPDC057137, assembly GCF_042670825.1. Taxonomy (NCBI): domain Bacteria; kingdom Bacillati; phylum Actinomycetota; class Actinomycetes; order Kitasatosporales; family Streptomycetaceae; genus Streptomyces; species Streptomyces sp. NPDC057137. The sequence continues at coordinate 159,634 of NZ_JBHUUW010000014.1, forward strand.
ACCAGTTCCGCGCCTTGGGCCTGCCCGCCCCTGACGATCTCGCCATCACCCTGGTCGCCGCCTATCAGGGCATGTCACTCCTGGCCAACGCCCTGCGCGACCCGAGCATCATGACCCGCGAGGGAACCCGCCTCCTGCGCTGGCTCGACTCCCTGAACGCTCCCGATCCGACACCCAGTCGGACCCCCCTCTAGAAGCACGACCGACAAGCAGGGCACACGTGGATTCAAGTGGATCCAAGTGGATTCAAAGGGACGCCCGGTCGGCGGCTCCGGTTGGGTCCGGGCGGGGCGGGATTAGGCTGGGGGGATGGCTGAGTCGTTGCCCTCCGTGGTCGCCGGTCGGTGGCAGCCGCGTGGTGGGGCTGTCGTACGCGTAGGGCGTCGTGTGCTCGGGGAGTCGGTGTATCTCCTCACCGCGCCGGTGAGTGCCGTGGTCGGTCTGCTGCTGGTCGTCGGTGGGCTGTGCATGGGGATGGCCGGGCTGGTGTTGCCGGGCGTGGGGCGGCGGGGGTCGGCGGTGGTGCGGTGGGGCGGTGATCTGGAGTGGTGGCGGATCGGCAAGGTGCGTTCCCGGGGCGGCGAACAGCGGTCGAGAGTGGCCGGCGCGGCCGATCCGGGGCTGTGGCTGGACCTGGTGCACGCGGTTACGGTGCTGCCCGTCGTGCTGGTCACCTCCGTGGTGACGGGGCTGTGGTGGTTCGTGGGAGTCGCGACCGTCACGTACCCCCTGCGCAGCGGGGACGCTCCCGGGTCGCTGCCGCCCATGACGCTGTACGCGGGCAGCGACCAGTCCCATGTCGCCCTGAGCCTGGGGCTGACGTCGCCGGCCGAACGGCTCGTCTTCGCGATCACGCTCGGTCTGTCGCTGCTGTGCACACTGCCGCTGGTGACCCGGGTGTGCGTCGCCGCCCAGGCCGGGTTGGGGCACGCGTTGCTCTCCAACATGTCCGCGCTGCACCGCCGGATCAGCGGGCTGGAGGCGGAGCGCGACACCGCCCGCGCGCAGGCCGTCGCCGCTGTGACGGCCGAGGCCGCCGCCCTGCGCCGGCTCGAACGCGACATCCACGACGGGCCCCAACAGCAGTTGGTCCGACTGGCGATGGAACTCGGCCGCGCCCAGCACAACTTCGACACCCGGCCGGAGATCGTCCGGGCCGCGCTCGCCGACGCGGTCGTCCAGACCCAGGAGGCGCTGGACGAACTACGAGCCCTGTCACGCGGCATCGCCCCACCGATCCTCGCCGACCAAGGACTGCGGGAGGCGCTCGCCGCCCTGGCCGCGCGCTGCGTCGTACCCGTCGAACTCGACGCCGGTCCCCTGCACCGCCGACTGGACGCCGCGGTCGAGACGGCCGCGTACTTCGTGGTCTCCGAGGCTCTGACCAACGTGGCGAAGCACAGCGACGCCCGCCGGTGCACGGTCGGAATGCGCCACGCCGACGGAACCTTGCGCGTCTGGGCGACCGACGACGGGGTGGGCGGCGCGGCCCTCGCCAAGGGACACGGTCTGCGGGGCCTGGACGACCGGGTACGTGCGGTCGGCGGCCGGCTGCTGATCACGAGCCCCGACGGCGGCCCGACGACGATCACCGCGGAGCTGCCATGTCGCTGATCTCGTACGAGACGGACCGCACCGCCCGGCGGCCGCTGCGCGTCGTCGTCGCCGACGACGCGGTGCTCCTGCGCGAGGGCCTGGTCCGGCTGCTCACCGAGGACGGTCACCAGGTGGTGGCGGCGGTCGGTGACGGCCCCTCCCTGGTCGATGCGGTGCTCGAACACCGCCCGGACGTGTCGCTCGTCGACGTACGGATGCCACCGACCCACCGGGACGAGGGCCTGCGCGCGGCGATCACCGCCCGCGGACAGCTGCCGGGCGCCCCGATGCTGGTGCTCAGCCAGTACGTGGAGGTGTCGTACGCCGCCGCCCTCCTCGCGGACGGCTCCGGCGCCGTCGGCTATCTGCTGAAGGACCGGGTCGCCAAGGTCGAGGAGTTCCTCGACGCCCTGGACCGGGTCGCCCGTGGCGCGACGGTGCTCGATCCGCAGGTCGTCGCCCAACTGCTGGCCGGGCAGCGCCGGGACGACCCACTCGGCGCGCTGACCGCACGCGAACGGCAACTGCTGGCGCTGATGGCCGAGGGCCACTCCAACACGGCGATCGCCCGGCGACTGGTGCTCTCCAACAGCGCGGTGGAGAAGCACATCGGCAACGTCTTCGCGAAGCTCGGCCTACCGCCCGACGACGCCCAGCACCGCCGGGTGCTCGCCGTCCTCGCCTATCTCAACGCCTAGGTGACGGCACGGCCGTAGCGTGAGCCGTCATCACCATCCGCCCTCGAAGAAGCCCAGGAGCGCCGGCGTCGAGTCCGCCGTGGTGATCGCGTTCGCCACGGCCACGACGATCATCGCCGGCGAGAGCAGAGCGGAGAGAACACCGAACGACCCAAGCACCCGCCTCGTTCGCCTGTCGGACGCCCCTGTTCTCGCGAACCTCTTCCACAGCACCACACTCACGCCGACGAGAACGGCCCCCACGATCGCGGCGGCCACGGCTATCACCGCGTGGTAGCGGGAGAAGTCGCTGATCATCTCCTGGAGGGCGGGAGTGGTTCGGTCGTTCGCGTTCGGGCTCACGTTCGGGTTCGGGTTCTCGGCCAGGCCCTGCTTGATCTGATCGAGCGCAGCGGCGAGTTCGCCTTCGGGTGCGTCGAGCGGCAGCATCGGCAGCAGTGAGGAGAAGGGGGCTACCGCACCCTGAATGTTGGCCATCAGCGCGGCCAACGAGAACAGCGCGAGCGTCGTGACGAGAACCCCGGCCGACGCGAGGGCCGCCCTGCTTCCCGCCCCGAGGCCGCCGGCCCTCAGGAATACCTTCCACAGCCCGCTGCCGAGCGCGACCAGCACGATCAGCAGGAGCGCGGCGATCACGGCCTTGGCCACGTGGTAGTGAAACCAGTAGTCGACAAGCCTCGCCAAGTCCGGCGGGAACTCGCGGTCCCCGGAGTTCCAGTAGTCGACGAACGGCCCGGGAAGGCTTTCACCGAGGGCGCGTTCGTCGGTGAAGCCGCCGTCCGACATGCGCGCCGCCCACGCGCGCGGGACGAGGACGAAGGCGGGGACGAGCGCCACGGCTACGGCTACGGCGAGGGCGAGGGCGAGGGCGACGAGCGTGGTGTACGCGCGAGCGGAGATGGCCGCGGATCGCGGTGGGGCTGCTGTCATGCCGATCAGCCTTCCGCGCCGGCGCCCACCCGGTCACTGCGGTATGCCATCCACTTGGGGTGTGGCCTGCCACACCCCAAGCCTGGTCCGCCGCCACCGTCAGTCACGTGGCGTCGTCTCGATCAGCTCAAGGAGATTGCCTTCCGGATCGGCGACGTAGGCGTAGCGCATGCCCTCGGTCACGCCGGGCGCGGGGGACGACACCGAGGCGGCGCGGCATTCACCGGTCAGACGGGCGAACGCGGCGTCCAGGTCCAGGACTTGGACGGCGAAGTGGGTGAAGGTCTGCGTGGCGGTGGCGGCGAAGGGGTCGGTGTGCGCGAGGGGGCTCGACCCGGGCCGTTCGACGAACTCCACCCGCAGGCCGGCCCCATCGCTCAGGACGACGGTACGCACACCCGCCTCGGGCATCTCCAGGCGCTCATCCACGTGAGTGAGCCCGAAGGCGCGGCCGTACCAGGCTTCCTGGGCCGTGAGGTCGGCGACCGAGAGGCTGATGTGGTGGAAACGAGCGGAGGTCATGGCAGCTCCCGTGGTTAGTACCTCTTACCTGGTAAGTGGGATTAACCTTAAAGCCATGTGCCCTCCTGTCAAGCGGCGACCCACCGGCCAACACCACGGGGACCTGCGCAACGTCCTGCTGCGGGCGGCCCTCGAACTCGTCGCCGAACGCGGCCCGCACGGTTTCACCCTGGCCGAGGCGAGCCGTCGGGCGGGCGTGAGCGTCGCGGCGCCGTACAAGCACTTCGCCGACCGGGAGACTCTGCTGGCCGAACTCGCCACCAGGGGATACCGCGAGCAACGGAGCCGCTTCGCCGTCGCTGTGGGCGGCAGCGGGAGTCCCGTGGAGCAGCTCGCGGCCTTCGCGTCCGCCTACGTCCGTTTCGCCGCCGAGGAGCCGGCCCTCTTCGACATCACCTTCAACGCGGGCCTCGACAAGTCCCGGTTCGCCGAGTTGGCCTCGGCCGGCGACGAGGTGGCCGGACTCCTGCTGCCGGTTGCCCGTCGGCTGGCCCCGGACGCGGACGAGGCGTCCGACTTGCTGCTCCGTATCGCCGCCGCCGCGCACGGACTCGCCGTATTTCTACGTCAGGGCCTGTTCGGCGCGGGCGGCGGCGCCCTCACGGACACGGAGGAGAAGGCCGCTCGCACGGCCCGGGCGATCACGGGGCAGCACGACGCCTGACCGGCGGCGGGGCTTGGCCGGTCACGACCGCGAGGCGGTTCCGCACTCGTCTTCGTCGGTGTCCTGCAGGCGGACGTCCATCGACGTACTGCGGTCGTACGGGTCCATCGCGGGGCCGGAACCCTTGTCCGTACGCTCGGAGGTGAACTCGGGGAGGAAGAAGCCGGTGGAGTCGGCGCAACCGCCGTTGGTGGCGTCCACCTTGTAGGAGAGAAGGGTGAACGTCCCCGCCTCGGTGATCACCTTCGCCGGGTCGTCCCAGCTCATCACCGTCTCGCGGCGCGCGATGGTGCGCGCGACCTCGTCGCTGCCCTTCGCCGCCCGGACGACCGGGTAGACGTACGTGACGTCGCTGGTCACCTCGACCGCGCCACGCTTGCCCTCACGGAACGTGATCTGTCCCTGCGTCTTCACCACGTTCCCCACCAGCCGCACCTTTGTCTGCGCGAAGCGGCTGAACAGCAGCAGGGGGTCGTTCTCCTCACCGGGCTCGCGGAACGCGGCCGTCACGTAGTCCTGGACATCGCTCTGATGGGGATTCATCAGCGCGATCGCCTTCTTCGGCCGCTCCCCGCGCAGCACGGCGGGATCCAGACTGGACGCCTCAAGGAAGTTCCGGGTCTCGTCGAGCGCCCGAGCGACCTCCTCCTTGGTCATCCAACCGGTCGCCCGCGCCTCGGGCATGCTGATCCCGGCCGTCCCGTCGAACCACTCCACCGCCGGAGATCCTCTGAACGGCTCCTCCGGCGTGGGCAGTTGGGAAGCCGGCTCAGTGACGGGCGAGGCGGTTCCGCCGGCTCCGTCGCCGTCCCCGAACCATCCGACGACCCGCCCCGGATCCAGCGCCACGGCCAACAGGCCGACCGCGAGCAGCAGTCCGACCACGTACCACGCCTTGCCCCGTTCACGCCGGGGCGGTTGGTGAGTCCGCCATCCCGCAGGAGGTCCGGGCTCTTCCCGCAGCCGCCGTCCGACCATCCGGGCCCGCGCGGACGGCTCCTGGGGCGCGCCGGACGCCCCGGCCTCGGCATCCCGCAGGAAGCGCTCCCACTCCTCGTCCGGTATGGACTCCCCGTCCTTGGCCATGCCGCTCTCCCCCATGTCGCGCGACGGTTCCACCCCCGGGCCCGTTCGCGATCCGAACATCATCACATGGCCGATCTGCGGTGACGCGCCGGGCCCGGGGGTGGGGCGGAGAGGGGGAGGCCCGGCAGGCCGGGGTCTCAGCCGAGGTCGAGGAGTTCCTCGTAGAAGCCGCCGAAGCCGTGTTCGCGGTCGACCAGGTGGATCTCCAGGATCCAGTGGCAGGCACGTCCGACGCGGTCGGTGCGGCGCAGCGGGGTCTCGTTCCCGGGTGCGATGTACGACTCGATGTCGGCCCCGTCGATCTTCTCGTGCGGGAACTCGCCCACCGGATGCCCGGCGTGCCAACCGCCCAGCTCCCAGCCGCGTTCGGCGGCCAGCCGGGCGACCTCGGCGTACAGGCGGGCACCGGTGATGTCCGGGTCGGCGTCGAAGGCGCGGCGTCCGGCGGCGAACACCTCGGGCAGGTCGTCGCGCAGCCGGTGCTTGACGGGATCGTCGCCGAGCACGAAGGTGCGCCCGAAGTCGGCCTCCCACTCCTCGAAGATCGGGCCGAAGTCGGCGAAGGCGATGTCGTCCTGGCCGATGGCCCGGTCCGGCGGGTTCTCCCGGTACGGGTGGAGGGTGTTCGGCCCGGAGCGGACGATGCGCTTGTGCCAGTGGCGGGTCGGGCCGAACAGCTCGTTGGCCAGATCCCGGATCCGGTCACTGACCTGCTGCTCCCCCACACCTGGCGCGACCAGGCCCCGCGACTCGATCTCGGCGAAGAGGTCGGCGGCCTTGGCCTGGGCGTCCAGCAGGCGTGCGGCCCGGGTGGTCTCGTCGTTCATCTGTCCCTCTCCGTCGTGTGTCGCAGGGGCGGCCGAGCCCAGCCTAGACGAGAGAAATGCTCACTGTTGGCGAGACCAACAATCTGCATTAGTGTTGGTCAGACCAACATTCGAGCACCCGACAAAGGGGCCGCCATGTCCGCCGACACGCACACCGCCGACACCCGCACCGCCGACACCCGCACCGCCGACACTCGCACCGCCGACCGCGTCGAGATCGCCGAACTCTTCGCCCGCCTGGCCAACCTGCTGGACGAACACCGTCACGACGACGCCCACACCGTCTACACCGACGATGTGGTGGTGCGTTCACCGCGCGGCGGCGAGCTGCACGGCCTCGACGAGGTGACCGCGTACCTGCGGCGAAGCCGGGTGGAGGGGGAGCACACCCAACACGTGCACGGTGACGTGCTGGTGGATGTGGACGGCGACCACGCGAAGGCGACGGCGAGCGAACTCACGTACTTCTACCGCGACGGCGAACCGCCCTACCGGACGAGCGGCCTGCGTGAGTCCTGCACCGCCGTGCGGACCCCGGCCGGCTGGCGGTTCAGCGACATTCGCATCATGCTCGCCTGGCTGGACGAGAAGTGACGCGGCCGCCGCGCGTGCCGGCCGCGTGAACGCCGTTACGACGCCGGGCGCCTGCGCGGTGATTGGCCGGTCACCGCACAGGGCCGTAAGGGCGGCTCAGCCGACCTGCTTCACCTCGATGACCTTGTACTCCTTGCCACCGATGATCTTCGTCCGCTCTCCCACCTTCTCGAACTTGCCGTCGCGCGGGATGAGGACCTCCGACTCCCTGCCCCGGTAGCGGGACAGGGGGTCGATGTTGCGGCCGTTGTCCGTGGTGACTTCGAGCAGAACGTTCTCGCCGCCGGGCCGGTTCTTGTTCGCCGAGGCTTCGACGGCACGGTCGGCCTTCGCCGGGTCGCTGGACGTGCTGAGGTACTCGGGCATCTCGACCACCTCACCGCTGGCGAACCTCTCGATCAGTTCGTCCGGCATGAACGTGCCCCGGTAGAACGTCCCCTCGACCGGGGGCAGGTGGTCCAGAGCACGGTCCATGCGATCGATGAACTGATCCATGTTGTTCCCACGGAGGCCGGGGATCGTGTTGCCCCGCAGGTGGCTGTTCGCGTCATCGGCCCAGGAGCCGGTGTAGTCGGCGATGGTGAGCGCGTCCTCGGCGGTGAAGTCCTTGGTCAGCTCGTACTTCTTGGCGATCTCCTCGACCTCGGCCGCCCACTTCTTGCTCGCCTCCTTACCGCGCTGGTACTCCGGGATGTCGTCCAGGACGTTCATCGGGGTCTTCAGGGGGCAACCACCGAGGTGCGGCGGCTTGGGCGGCGGCTTGGGCTTCGGCTTCGGCTCGGGCTTCTCGTCCGGGTCGTCCTTGATCGGCGGGGGCGGCGGGTCGGTGAGACCGAGCGCGTTGCTGAGCCTGTCCTCGACGATCTGGTAGGTATCGACGCCGGCGACGGCGGAGCCGGACACGGCCGCCATCATGCTCATCGGGGAGGGCGCTCCGGAGCCGGCCGCGAGCGTCGTACTGCTGACGACAACCTGCTGAGGGGCCCCGGCCGAGGCGAGCGTGTAGCGCCCGCTGCCGGCTGTGCCGGTGGTCACACTGCCGTAGAAGGCGACGTTGGTGGTGTCCGGGCAGTCGTCCTTGTCCTCGTCTTTGTCGTCGTCCTCGTCGTCCTTGTCCTCGTCGTCCTTGTCCTCGTCCTTGTCGTCGTCCTCCGGGGGATCATCCGGCTTGGGGACGTCCTCGCAGTACTGGGTGATGCCCCAGGGGGCCATGACCGGATTGCAGACGGTCTCGGTGTCGTCTTCTTCGTCGTCGTCGTCTTCGTCATCATCGTCGTCGTTGTCGTTGTCCTCCGAACCGCCGCTGCTCGAACCGCCGCCGGAGGAGGAGCTGCCGCCGGACGAGCCGCCGGAGGAGGAGCCACCGCCGGACGAGCCGCCGCCGATGAGTCCGCCGATGAGCCCGCCACTGGCCATTCCGCCGATGGAGCCGGCGCCACCGTTGGAACCGCCACCGCTGGAGCTGCCGCCGGAGTTGGAGC
>NZ_JBHUUW010000015.1:0-11871 GCF_042670825.1 Streptomyces sp. NPDC057137
GGGGGCGGGGATTGGTGAAACCCCCCCCCCCGGGGCCCGGGGGCCGCGTGGGCGGGGGGGTACTGGGGGGGGGCCGGGGGGGGGCCGCCGGGCCTGCGGGCCCGGCGGCACCGTTCTCTGCCGTGGGACCGCTCAGTCGTGCTTCGGGTGGTGCGCCGGGATCGGGGGCAGTTCGCCCGTCGTCTCGTACGTCGCCAGCATCTCGATGCGGCGCGCGTGGCGCTCCTCCCCCGTGTACGGGGTGGCGAGGAAGATCTCGACAAACTTGGTCGACTCGTCCTGGGTGTGCTGACGGCCGCCGACGGAGATCACGTTCGCGTTGTTGTGCTCGCGGCTGAGCGCCGCGGTCTGCTCGTTCCAGACGAGCGCGGCGCGCACGCCCTTCACCTTGTTCGCGGCCATCTGCTCGCCGTTGCCGGAGCCGCCGATCACGATGCCGAGGGACTCCGGGTCGGCCGCCGTCCGCTCCGCGGCGCGGAGGCAGAACGGCGGATAGTCGTCCTGGGCGTCGTAGATGTGCGGGCCGCAGTCGACGGGCTCGTGGCCGTGGGCCTTGAGCCACTCGACGAGGTGGTTCTTGAGTTCGAAGCCGGCATGGTCGGAGCCGAGATACACGCGCATGGGCGAAGTGTGGCACGTCGGGCGCGGTGCGGAGCGCTCCGGGGTCGGGAGTGCCGTACCCATACATGACGGCGGATGTCAGGTATCGGCGTGAGGCTGTCTGTGTCCGGACGTGCTTCGCGGCGCGTACGGGCGTGTATCCGCGCGTATCCGCGTGGGTGCACATGGATGTACGTGTGGCTGTACCAGTGGATGGAGAACTTCCCATGTCCGACAACTCGCTCACGGCGCTCCCCCATGTCTTCCGGCCCGGCGACCCCGGCTACGACGACGAGTTGGCCGGTTTCCAGCTCGGCTTCTCGCCGCGCCCCGACGTGGTCGTCGGAGCCACCGGCACCGGCGACGTCCGGACGGCCGTCGCCCACGCCGCCGCGCACGGTCTGCCCGTGGGTGTCCAGGCCACCGGCCACGGCGTGCCTGCGGCGGCCGAGGGCGGGCTGCTGATCACGACGAAGCGGATGGACGGCGTACGGATCGATCCCGGGGCCCGTACGGCCACGATCGAGGCGGGGGTGCGCTGGCGGCAGGTGGTCGAGGCCGCGGGGCCGCACGGGCTCGCCCCGCTGAACGGTTCGTCGCCGGGTGTCGGCGCCGTGTCGTACACCCTGGGCGGTGGACTGGGCCTGCTGGCGCGGGAGTTCGGCTACACCGCCGACCATGTGCGCGGCCTGGACGTGGTCACGGCCGATGCCCGGCTGCGGCGGGTGACGCCTTCGAGCGACCCCGAGCTGTTCTGGGCACTGCTGGGCGGCGGGCACAACTTCGGTGTCGTGACGGCACTTGAGGTGGGTCTGGCGCCGGTGGCGCGGCTGTACGGCGGGGCGCTGCTCTTCGACGGTGAGCTGCGGGACGACGTCGTACGTACGTATCTGGAGTGGGTCAAGGCCGTGCCCGACACGCTGACCTCGTCGCTCGCCGTCATGGTGTTCCCCGACATGGAGGAGCTGCCGCCGTTCCTGCGGGGGCGGTACACGCTCTCCGTCCGCGTCGCGTTCACCGGCGACGAGGCGGCGGGCGAGCGGCTGGTGGCGCCGCTGCGGGCGATCGGGCCGACGATCACGGACTCGCTGCGGGAGATGCCGTACACCGAGTCGGCCACGATCCACAGCGATCCCGAATTCCCGCACGCGTACTGGGGGGACAGCGCGATGCTGTCGGGGCTGGACGCGGAGACGCTGACGGACCTGCTGGAGCTGACGGGTCCCGCCGCGCCGATGATGTGCGTCGTCCAACTCAACCCGCTGGGTGGGGCGCTGGCGAAGGAGCCGGCGGTGCCCAATGCCGTCCCGTACCGGGACGCGGTGTTCCTGATTCGGGGACTGTCACCGCTCGCCGGGCCGGATCTGGCGGCGGTACGGGAGCTGTACGGGCGGTTCTTCGACCGGCTGGCCCCGGTGACCGTGGGCCGTTCGCTCAACTTCGTCTTCGCCGACGGCGCCAGGACGGAGGGGCTGTACGACGCGGAGACGGCGCGCCGGCTCGCCGGGCTCAAGGCCCACTACGACCCGGCGAACCTGTTCCGTCGCAACTACAACATCGCGCCGGACAACTCGCACAAGCCGTAGGTCAGTCCTGGCGGCCGACGAGCTTCCAGGAGGCGGGCAGCAGGCCCATCGCCAGCGCGGCCTTGAGTGCGTCACCGAGCAGGAACGGGGTGAGCCCGGCGGCCAGGGCCGCGCTCAGCGACAGGTCGGCGGCGACCGCGAGATACGGCACGCCGACCGCGTAGATGATGACGGAGCCGAGCACCATCGTCCCCGCGGTGCGCGGGACGGAACGGTCGCCGCCGCGTCGGGCGAGCGAGCCCACGACCGTGGCGGCGAGCAGCATCCCGAGCACATAGCCGAAGGAGGCGCCGCCGGGACCCGACGAGCCCTCGGAGAACCACGGCATGCCGGCCATGCCGACGAGGGTGTAGACGGCGAGCGCGAGGAAGCCGCGGCGGGCGCCGAGCGCGGTGCCGACGAGCAGCGCGGCGAAGGTCTGGCCGGTGACCGGGACGGGGGAGCCGGGGACGGGGACGGCGATCTGCGCCGCGATACCGGTGAGCGCCGCGCCGCCGAGTACGAGCGCGGTGTCGACCGCGTACCGGTTCCGGGCGACGGGGAGCAGATCGGCGAGAACCGCTCCGGTACGGGTGGTGGCGGCAGCAGTGCTCATCGGGACTCCGCGAGGTGAGGACAGGTGTGTGGGCAGGGGAACAGGCTGACGGTAGCCCACCGCCGTACGCCGGGACATGGGTGACCGAGCACAACACGGCGGCGTGGGTGATGGTGGACTTCCGACAACTGGGGCGCTCCATGCGGTCGATGGGCGTGACGCTTGTCACGGAATTCGCTCAGGTGAGGGTCGTGGCGTCTCGACGGAGATCGTTTTGCGTGGCAGGACGGCGGTCGAGCAGACTGTGACTTCCCACCAAAGGGACAGCCGGGTCCGGCTGTCTCCTCCCCCGTCCGTCAGTGAACAGGGCACCCCCATGTCACCCCCCACGCCTCTCCCCCCGTCCACCACTACCTCCTCCCCCACTCCCCGCCCCGACTCGGCGCTCACGCACGGACTCAAACAGCGCCATCTGTCGATGATCGCGCTCGGCGGTGTGATCGGCGCCGGGCTGTTCGTCGGCTCGGGCGCGGGCATCGCCGCCGCCGGTCCGTCGATCGTCGTCGCGTACGGCGCCTCCGGACTGCTCGTCATGTTGGTGATGCGCATGCTCGGCGAGATGTCGGCGGCGAATCCGGCGTCCGGTTCCTTCTCCGTCCACGCGGAGCGGGCGATCGGCCCGTGGGCCGGCTTCACCGCCGGGTGGGCCTTCTGGGTTCTGCTCTGTGTGGCGGTGGGACTTGAGGGGATCGGCGCGGCGCAGATCGTCTCCGGCTGGCTGCCCGGCACCCCGGAGTGGGTCTGGGTGGCTGGCTTCATGCTGGTCTTCCTCGGCACGAATCTCGCGGCCGTGAAGAACTTCGGCGAGTTCGAGTTCTGGTTCGCCTCGCTCAAGGTCGGCGCGATCGCGCTGTTCCTGGTGCTCGGCGTGCTCGCGATCCTCGGCGTCCTGCCCGACACCGACGCGCCCGGCACCGCCAATCTGACCGGCGGCGGCGGTTTCCTGCCGAACGGCTCGGAGGGCCTGGTGATCGGCCTGCTGGCCTCCGTCTTCGCGTACGGCGGTCTGGAGACGGTCACCATCGCGGCGGCCGAGTCGGAGGACCCGGTGCGGGGCGTCGCGAGGGCGGTGCGTACGGCGATGTGGCGCATCGCGCTCTTCTACGTCGGTTCGATGGCGGTCATCGTCACGCTGGTGCCGTGGGACGACCCGAAGATGGTCGAGAAGGGCTCCGGCCCGTACGTCGCGATGCTCGACCGCCTCGCCATCCCCGGCGCGGGCCAGATCATGAACGTCGTCGTGCTGGTGGCGCTGCTGTCGGCGATGAACGCGAACATCTACGGTGCTTCGCGCATGGCCCGTTCCCTGGTCGTACGCGGCCAGGGCCCGAAGGTGCTCGGCAAGGTGACGTCCGGCGTCCCACGCAACGCGGTGCTCGCCTCGTCGGTCTTCGGTTTCCTCTGCGTACTGCTGAGTTACTGGCGCCCGGACGACATCTTCGCCTGGCTGCTGAACATGACGGGCGCGGTGATCCTCGTCGTCTGGGCGTTCATCGCGGTCTCCCAACTGGTGCTGCGCCGCCGCACGGAGCGCGAGGAACCTTCGAAACTTGTCGTACGGATGTGGCTGTTCCCGGCGCTGACGTGGGTGGCGCTCGCGGGGATGGCGACGATATTCGTGCTGATGGTCCGTCAACCGGGCACGCGTGACCAGTTGTTGGCGACGGGTCTGCTGACGCTGGGGCTCGCGACGATCGGCGTCGTACGGCAGAGGCGGGCGGCGTCGTCGGGCAGGTGACGGCGCCGGGCAGGTGACGGCCGGGGGCGTCGGGCAGGTGACGGACGACCGACGTCGCCCCGGCAGCGGTCCTCACCGCATGTGGGAGCAGTCGGCATCAGGGTCGCGCGCGACGGCGATCACATCGTCGAGCCGGTCGCGCACAGCGAGCAGGTCGGTGATCCGCCGGTCGATGCGGACCCGCTCGGTCACCAGTTGGTCCAGGAGCTTCGGGGGCGCTTCGTCCGAACCCGAGTCCACGCACGGCAGGACGTCGCGGACCACTCTGCTCGACAGGCCCGCGGCGTACAGCTGTTGGATCAGCCGGACCCGGCCGACGGCGGTGTCGGGGTAATGCCGCTGGCCGCCGGGGCTGCGGCGCGCCGGGAGCAGTTCCTGTTGCTCGTAGTAGCGCAGCGCCCGGACGCTCACTCCCGCCTTGTCGGCGACCTCACCGATGCGCACCGGTCCTCCTCCGCTCGGGCGGCGCGCCGCCCGATTTGCACCTGACACTGACGTCAGCTTTTAGCCTAAGGGTCGTCGGCGCCGGCCGGGCATTCACCCCACTGATGGCACGAACGGCCACTTCAGGCCGTGTGGAAAGGCAGAACGTCATGCGCGCAGTCCGTTATCACGAGTACGGCGGTGTGGAGACCCTGGTGGTCGAGCAGGCGCCGGACCCGCACCCCGGGTCCGGCGAGATCCGCGTCCGCGTCGCGGCGGCCAGTGTCAATCCCGTCGACTGGAAGGTGCGTTCCGGCGCGGTACGCGAGGTGTTTCCCGTGGACCTGCCCGCGATTCCCGGGCGTGATGTCGTCGGCGTGGTAGACGAGATCGGTGAGGGTGTGGAGGGGGTGAGCATCGGCGACCGTGTCTTCGGGCTGGGCGGCGTCACCGGCGCGACAGCGGAACTGGCCGTGCTCTCGGCCTGGGCCCACGCACCCACCACGTGGACCGACGAGGAGGCCGCCGGCGCCGGCCTGGCGTCCGTGACCGCGATGGGCGGGCTGAAGCCGCTCGGCCCCCTGGCCGGGCGCACCCTTCTCATCGAGGGCGCCTCCGGAGGCGTGGGCAGTGCCGCGGTCGAGATCGCGGTGGCTCAGGGCGCCACCGTGATCGGGACGGCGCGCGAGCGCAACCACGAGTTCCTCGCCTCCCTCGGAGCCGTACCCACCACATACGGCACCGGCCTCGCGGAGCGCCTCGCCACCCTGGCCCCGGGCGGTGTCGACATCGCGCTCGACACAGCGGCCTCCGGGTCCCTGCCCGATCTCGTCGCGATCGTGGGCGACCCCACTCGCGTGTCGACGATCGCCGACCACGCCAACGCGCACGTCCTGGGTGTGCACCTGGCCAACGCGGAGAACGACTCCACGCTCCTCTCCGAAGCGGCCGAACTCGGCAGGCAGGGCCGCTACACACCGCGCGTCGAGCGGACCTACCCGTTTGAGCAGACCGTGGAAGCGCACGCGTACGCCGAGCGCGGACACACGCGGGGGAAGATCGTGATCTCCATCTGAGCCTGTCCCACTGTTCGGGGCTTCCCGCGGCTTCGGCCGCGGGGAGCCAGGGCCCACGAAGATTCGCCGGACAGGGCAGGGCGGGTCGGGGCACTAGTCGAGCGTGGCGATCGCGGCTCGGAGTCCGTCGAGTTCCTCGCGTGCGAGGTCAGGGAGTGTCCGCTCCTCGGCGGGCTCGCACCAGCGCGCGTACGCGGAGTGGAACGCGCGGACACCGAGTTCCGCGGCGACGCCCGCCACCGGCTCCGGCACCTCGCGCTGTCGCAGGGCCTCGCTCATCGCCTCCGCGAGGCTCGCCTGCTTGAACACCGAGCGCTCCCGAAGCTCGGCGTTGTCCGCGATGACCCGCTGCAGCCGCGGGCCGAACTCGCGCTGCTCGGGAGTGAACGAGGCCGTCAGCGCGTCGAGGCCGGCGGCGACGGCCCGCAGTGGTGTGGCTCCCTCCGCTGCCTCGGCGATCCCCTCCGCGAGCAGCCGGCCGTGGACCTCCTGGCCGGCGAAGAGCACCTCGCGCTTGTCGCGGAACTGCCGGAAGAAGGTGGTCTTGGTCAGCCCCGCCCGCTCGGCGATCTGGGCGACCGCGGTGCTGTCGTAGCCCTGTTCGGCGAACAGGTCGATCGCGGCGCGCACCAGCCGTTCACGCGTGTTCGGTTCCCATCGAGCCATGCCGTACAGCCTATGTGATGTGACTCGGTACCGTCACTCTGCTACCGTGATGTTACTGAGTCACATCACTCTTTCCGCAGGGAGCTGACCATGCGCGTTTTCGTCACCGGTGCCAGCGGCTACATCGCCTCGGCCGTCATCCCCGAACTCCAGCAGGCCGGCCACGAGGTCGTCGGCCTGGCCCGCTCCGAGAAGTCGGCCGCCGTTGTCGAGGCTCTGGGCGCCGAAGTACGCCGCGGCGACCTGAGCGACCTGGACAACCTGCGTGAGGCCGCGGCCGGCGCGGACGCGGTCGTCCACCTCGCCTTCGACCACGCGTCCATCGCCGTCGGAAAGTTCGCCGAGGCGGCGGCGGCCGACCTCACCGTCGTACGGACCTTCGGCGAGGTGCTGGCCGGCACCGGCAAGACCCTCATCGGCGTCGGCGCGACCCCCACCGGCGACCCGGACCACGACCCGGCGATCAACGCCAACCCACGCTCCGTCGTCTCCCGCGAGATCGCCGGCCTCACCGAGCGCGGCGTACGCACCATCCTCGTCGCCGTCCCGTCGGTCACCCACAGCTCACGGGACACGACCGGATTCGTCCCGCAGCTGATCCGGATCGCCCGCGCCACGGGCGTATCGGGCTACCTCGGCGAGGGCACCAACCGCTGGCCGGCCGCCCACGTCCTGGACATCGGCAGGCTCTACCGGCTGGCACTGGACAAGGCCCCGGCCGGAGCGCAGCTGTACGGCGCCGCCGAGGAAGGCATCCCGGTCCGCCACATCGCCGAGGCGATCGGCCGCCGCCTGGGCATCGACACCAAGAGCATTCCGGCCGACTCGGCCGCCGAGCACTTCGCGACCTTCCCGTTCATGGCCCTCGACCTCACGATGTCCAGCGCCGGGACGCGCGAGCTGCTGAACTGGGAGCCGAGCCACCCGGGCCTGCTCGCCGACCTCGAAGAGGGCCACTACTTCACCACCGGCTGACGCCGAAGTGACCGGCACCCGACGGTGTCGGATTCCTACTGACTCCGCCGGCCGAGGACGCAGAACTCGTTGCCCTCGGGATCTGCCAGTACGACCCACGACTGATCGCCCTGACCGATATCGACCCGCCGCGCGCCATGGGCCACCAGACGAGCGACCTCGGCGTCCTGGTCGTCGGGCCGGAAGTCGAGATGCAGCCGGCTCTTGGTCTTCTTGATCTCATCGATCTTGACGAAGTCCAGCCCCGGCAGGCGATCCGGCGCCGGGCGGATCTCGAACTCGTCGTCGGACGTGTAGACCACCACCCAACCGAGAGCCGTGGCCCACCACTGCCCCAAGGCCGCCGGGTCCACCGAATGCACGATTACCTGTTCCCATTCCAAGGTCATCCGCCGATCCTAGACCTGCCGGGTCTCCGCGCCGATCAGGGCCTTTCCGTCGCCGACGACGTTGTCCGGGTCATCCAGCCACACCCGTTGCCCGCCCCGCCCATCGACCGACAGTCCGAACCGGGAGCGCTCCGGCTTCCCCAGCTCATGCCAACCAAGGAACGCCGCTCGCGTCTCGCCCCAGAGCGCGCGGGGACCGTACTGCTCCACCTCGTACGTCTCCGCGTCGGGGGTGTAGTCGACGGTCGCCCATGATTTCCGGTCGTCGGAAAAGAACCACAGGGTGGCCGCCCCGCTGCCGTCGTCCGCCTCACACCAGCGGTACCACGCGTCGGTGACGCTCAGCCCGGTGAAGAACGCGGGATCGTCCTGGATCACGTTCTGCGGCGCGATGTCGGTACTGCTCCTCTCCCCCTCCTCCTGGTGATACAAGTCCACGATGCGCCCGGCCCCGGCCCGTTGCGTCCGGTCCCACATGAAGGCCGGGTAACCGGAGAACGCCCCCTGAGCCTCCCCGTCCACCACATCCAGCGTCGCGTACGAGCCGCTGAAGAAGCTGCTGCCCCACGGAGTGACGATCCGCCCGTTCGGACACTGCTCCAACCACGCCAACGGGACCTCCCGCACGGTGCAGGTGCAGATGACGCGGTCGTACGGCGCACCTCGCTGATGCCCGTCGCGGCCGTTGCCGAGAACCGTGGCCGGGTGGAACCCCGCCCGCTTCAGGTTCTCCCTGGCTGTGGACAGGACCGCCGCGTCCAACTCGACGCTGGTCACGTTGCCTTCGCCCAGTCTGTGGGACAGCCAGGCGGCGTTGTAGCCGGTACCGGTGCCGATCTCCAGAACCCGTTGCCCGTCCCGCACATCGAGCAGGCACAACATCTCAAGCATGATCGACGGCATCGAAGAGGACGATGTCGACAGTCGGAACGCGCCTTCCGGCGTCCTCTCCCCGTCATTCACCTGCGTGACGACGGGGGCATCCGAGTAGACCGCTCGCAGCCAGCTCTCGGGGTCGGTGGCGAAGTCGCCCTCTTCGATGACGCCGGGGATGAAGAGCCCCCGATCCACGGAGGCCACGGTGTCCCGCCACTCAGGCGGCAACGCCCCCTTGCTTTTCAGCGTTTCCACGAGCCGCTGTCGCGTCGTCATCCGGCCTCACTTCTTCGGCTTCGGCGGCTCGTACGGTTTGGTCTGCCCCGGCGGCCTGTCGCGGTGGCCGTCGCTGTCGGACGTGTCGGGCTTGCCGGAGTGGTCTCCGCCCTTCCTACCCATGGTCTCCCTCGTTTCCTGCTGACTGCACTACTCCAAGAACGCTACGGAGCAAGGGAGTTGCCGGTCCACGTTCTTGCATGAGCTTGCATGCAGATTCAACGGAGGGAGTTGATCGCCTCCGTGATGAGAGCGCGGGCATCCGAGCCGTAGACGGCCATTTCCGCCAGTTGGGAGAACGCCTTGGCATAAGTCGTGATCTCGCTCGGAGCGGACACGTTCACGGCAGCCGTCAGTAGTTCGACGCTCGCCTGGTGGTCGTCGAACAGGTAGAACGCCTCCAGGGGCCAGACACGCCGCTCGGCGGAGAACGGGATGATGCCGAGGCTCACGTTCGGAAGCGCCATCACCGCGAGCAGATAGCCCAGCTGGCCGGCCATCGTCTCGGCGTCGCCGATGCGGTAACGAAGCACGGTCTCTTCCATGAGCAACGCGAAGCGGTGGCCGCCCTCATGGAGGACATGCGACCGTTCGATGCGCGAAGCCGCAGCCTCGGACGAGTCGTCCGGAGTGCCCTGGAAGGCGGCGATCGTGGAGAGCAGAGCAGCCGCGTACGCCTCGGTCTGAAGCATGCCGGGCACGACGTTCGAGCAGTACACGCGGAAGTGCCGTGTCGCTTCGTACAGAGGGACGACTTCCTCCTGCGCCCGGCGCATCCCGTGCCGGTGCAGCTTCTTCCAGTGCACATACATCTGGTCGGCCTGGCGGTTCGCGGCGACGAGATCCGCGGTTTGGTCTTCCGCGCCGCACGCTTCGCACCAGGCGCGGATGTCGGCGTCCGAGGCGGGCGTCTTCGCCCGCTCGATACGTGACGACTTCGCGGGGCTCCAGCCGCACCGAAGGGCCAGGTCGTGCCCGGTCAGCTCCGCGTCTCTGCGCAGCTCCCCGAGACGGGCGGCGAGGACTTCGCGGGCGGCCTGAGCACTGGACGAGGGGGACGCGGACATGAGTTGGCTCTTCCGTGTTTCGCCCGGTCAGACCGAGTACTTCTCGTGCGGGACGCCTCGCTCCCACACGGCCTCGAACGCGGCGGACGCCAACCGCGCCACCGCCGGCTCGGTGCGGACCTCCCAACCCGGTTCGGACCAGTTGCCGTCACCAGAGAAGTGGTTGAAGAGCACGGTCTCACCGTCGAACACCCAGCAGTCGTTTCCGGGCAGAGCGATGTCGGACGCCTGCCGCCGGGGCAGCCAGTGGACTTGCTCCCCGGCCTGAAGGTTGACCGCGGTGCCGGCGTGTTCGTACCGGATGTAGTCGGTGACCGGTTCGGAGACGACGCGGGCACGACGGACCACAACGCCTCGGGCTACGGTGCTCCGGATCAGATCGACCCAAGGCGTCCAGTACTCAGAAGCAGGGTCCACGTCACGGTGCCCCGTACGCTTCCAGCTCTCGAAGTCCTCGGCTTCATCGCCTACGCCGTACGAGTCGCGCATCTCCAGGTGCACGGCCGAGTGCCTGGCGGCCGCCAGCAGTTCATTGAAGCCCGGCTCGTTCTGCGACATCACATGCCTCCCTGAGCATCGGCACCATGCGAGCCGGAATCCGAATCACGGCCTCGTGCGCGGGAACACCCGGCGCATGCCCTGGGGCCTCGAACGCCGCGCACTCCGCCTCCAGCTTCTCGTCCGGCTTCCAGCCCTGAAGCACCAGTTCTCGCTTCTCCTCGTCCACCCAGATGGTGGGGGAGCCCTGCTGCCCTGTGTCCGGATCAATCCCGATGAACCGTAATCCCATGGCTGCCTCCGGGTGTTGAGTGGCTTACGCCAACTTGCACGAGCTTCCCGGTGACAGGTCGTCAGCGTCAAGAGCACGGGAGCACCAGCGCGAGCTGAACGCGGCTGAAGAACTCGCCCAACCGGCCTGACCAGGACCGCTGGTACCTGACCCGGCCTCGTCAGGAGTCCCTGGCGTCCGCCACGTTGGCCACCATCCTGCGCAGGACCTTCAGCGCGGCCACGTACTCCTCGTCGCTGATGCCCTCGTGAACCACGGTGCGCACCTCGGTCACCAGCTCGCGCAGCCGTACCCGGGCAGC
Organism: Streptomyces sp. NPDC057137; assembly: GCF_042670825.1. Taxonomy (NCBI): domain Bacteria; kingdom Bacillati; phylum Actinomycetota; class Actinomycetes; order Kitasatosporales; family Streptomycetaceae; genus Streptomyces; species Streptomyces sp. NPDC057137. Next base: position 11,359 of record NZ_JBHUUW010000015.1, read on the forward strand.
CTCCCCGGCATCGGTGAGGTGCAGGCGGTGGGTGGCGTCGGTCCGTAGCCAGCCGCGGTGGAGCAGTTGGTCGACGACCCGGCCGATCTCGTGCGGTCCGTCCGCGAGAGGTGTCAGCTGGCTGACGACCTCCTCGCGGCTCGGTGCCGAGGGCCCGCCGTTCAGGCGGTTCAGCACCCAGTACTGCGGCTGTGTGACGTCGATCCTGGCCATGGCGTCACGCAGCTGCCGGGTGACGACCTCATGGGCGAGGCCGCTCCAGTACCCGACGGGCTGGGCGGCCAACATGTCGTCGGTGGCGGCCGGATCGGCCGGCGCCTGATCGGTGGCGGTATCGGTCGGCGGTTTCATGATCCGACGCTAGCGGTCGCCTCGACGCTTGCTGTACGCGAGAGGGCCCGGCCTCGGACGAGATCGGGCCCTCTTGATGCGGCGGCACTACGGTCGCTTGAACTCGCCGTCCTGCACGCCGCCTTCAAATGCCGCCCACTCGCCGGCGGTGAAGACCAGCGC